>JAAZIZ010000375.1 GCA_012800565.1 Lentisphaerota bacterium | reverse complement strand
TTTTTGGCGGTGTAAATCGACGGTCAGCAGTGGAAAAGCCCCATCCGCAACATCGAAATCGTTTCAAAACGCCAGATTTTTGTCTAATTGGAACCCCCTTAAAAAAGGCTGCGTTGGGGTTGTTGGCGTGACGGTTGTTATGGTGGTTCTCATTTCCTGAGCCATTGCCTGAAATCGGTTTGCCTGACCGTTGCGGCTGCAGTCAGGAAAAAAGCGGCAATCCGCGACTGCCGGCCATTTCCAGACTTGATATATTCTGTTGCCGGCATATCTTAAAACAAGTCCTGGGTGGACAGGTTATACAGTTTTATATTGCCGTCTGAACTGTTTTTTAATTTAAAATAAAACTTAGGAAGAACCGATGAAAATGCCTCGCTTCAGCTTTCTGACTGTCGCTTTGCTGTTTCTGAGCATTACGTTACTGGCCGCACCAGCCGCAGTAGATTTCGATCCGCACCCTCCCCGGTATGCCATCCTTGATGCCGAAAAGCCTCTGGTGCTGATCCAGGACGGCATTGCGAATCTGGAGATTGTGGTCTCGCCCGAGCTGCCGCATCAGGTAAAGAGTACCGCTGCCGGTGAATTGAAGACATTTCTGGAAAAATCCTTTGGCGTCAGCATTCCGGTGGTACCGCTGCCCAGTGGTGATAAGGTCAGCCTGGTTCTGGGACTGACCAATCTGACTCGCGACTTGGGTGTCGATGTGCGCGGCTATGCCCGGGATGCTTTTGTCATCAAGGCTTTCGGAAACCTCATCGTGCTGGCGGGTCAAGATGATCGGCAAGCTAATGGCTGGTCCATGCAACGCGGGACAACTTTCGCAGTATATGAATTCCTGGAGCGCTTTCTGGGGGTCCGCTTCTATTTTCCCGGTGAGCTGGGTACCATAGTGCCCCAACACCGCACCTTGAGCATCCCCTCCCCGGATATCCTGGAACGGCCGGACTTTCATGCCCGCAAGCACAGCAATGACGGTGCCTGGTTTCTGGACACACCGACTGAAGGCCTGACTGCACAAGAGATTCGGGAGCAGCAGGAGGCGGTCGCAAAAGTGAACCGGCCCCTGAATATCCTGCGTCAGCGCATGCAGACCCGCTACATCCCCAATTGTCACAGCCTGGAACGCTCAGGCTATCTGGAGCGCTTCGGGGAAACGAATCCGGAATATTTTGCTTTGACGGCCCAGGGCAAGCGCCTGATCGACAAACGAGAATCCGTGCTGGCCGGCAATCTCTGCTTCCTGAATCCCGGCTTCCGGGAGACGCTCTACCAGGATGCCAAGGCTTTCCTGACAGGCGTGAGTGCCGAGGAGCGTGGGGTTTACCTGAAGCGTTTCGACAAATGCATTTGGGACCATAGTGCTTTCCAGGAAGGCTTTTTCAACATCATGCCCATGGACTGGTTTACGCCCTGCCATTGTGATCTCTGCCATGAGCGTCACCAGCAGCCGGACAAAGGCGGGAACATCGTCTGGGAACTGGGGGTGGAGGTCGCCCGACGACTGCAGCAGGAAAACATCCCCGGCTACATCACCATGATGTCCTACGGTCATTATACTGCCCCGCCGCCGATTGAGTTCCCCGACAACCTCCTCGTGATGGTGGCAGTGAGCGGTCCTTGGGAGGAAGGTGGTCCCACCCAAGCGGCTTCCGATGCGCGCATTCGTGCCTGGAAAGAGAAGATCGGCAAAAAAGTCTGGCTCTGGAATTACACCAACAAGTACGGCGCCCGTGATCTTCCCGGCATACCTTGTTTTTCCCACCGGATTATCCCGCGGTATTATCAGCGTATTGCCAAAGAGAACCTGATTTTTGGTTCGTATCTCGAAAGTGAGGCCGATCGCTTTATGTACCAGTACTTGAATTATTACGTCTACAGCAAAGTCGCCTGGGACAACCAGGTCGATGTCCCGGCATTGTTGCAGGAGCATTTTCAGCTGATGTTCGAACAGGGGGCATCGGAAATGCAGCAATTCTTTGATCTGCTGGAAGACTTGTGGGTGCATAAAGTGGTGGCCAATATCGTGGAAACCCCTGTCGGGCCGACCAGCATTCCTCCATCCACCTATGACCTCTGGCACAAAGTCTATTCTGAAGACATGATGAAGCACTTCACGGCCTTGCTGGACAGCGCTGAGGAAAAAACCAGCGGTCTGGCCAAACGCCGGGTGGCGCTGATGCGGGAACAGCTCCTGGTTCCTTTGCAGGCGGAGCGTGACAAATATCTGGCTGACAGCCAAGCTATCGGTGAATGGAGCTGTGAGGTCAAGGTAAAGAGTGGCCAGGCCGAGCTGGTTATTGACGGTCAGCTCAACGAGCCACTCTGGCAGGAATGCCAGACGTTATATCTGCTGCCGGCTTTCAATCTCAAGAATATCGGTGATGTCTGTGAAGTTACCACTCTGGTTCGCGTGGCCCGTGATGATGAGCATCTCTATATCGCCTACGACTGCCGGGAGCCGCAGATGTCGTTGCTGGTCTGCGAAGAGCGCCAGCGTGACGACAGACGCACCTGGGCGGATGCCAGCCTGGAGATTTTTCTGTACCAGGAAGGCGGCGCCAGGCAGTTCTATTATCAGTGGATACTCAATGCCATGGGCTGCCTTACGGATATTGAACACGAACGCATTGGCGCCAAGTCAATCGGCAACCACGACTGGAACAGCAGCTGCCAGTACGCCGTGCAGCGCCTGGAAGACCGCTGGACCGCCGAAGTAAAAATCCCGCTTGCGGAAATCTCTTTCAATCCTGACCGCCCGCTGCGGGGAAATTTCAACCGCAGCCGCTATATCAAGACTGACGCCCCGTACACCAAACTTTATACCTGGAGTTATTTTATCAAGGGATTCCACGCCATCGATGCTTACGGGATTCTCAGCATGGAACCATTGCAGGATAACAACCTGCTGCAGAACGGGACTTTCTCCGCGCCGCAGAAGGGACGTACTTTCGGCTCCTGGTTTGCCCATCAGGATGATGTCGCCACTGACAACCCGCGAATCTCGCTTGACCAGAGTTTGTTTATCAAAGACGGTCAGAGCATCAAGTTTAACAATCAGGACTCCGAACGTCGTCTGCTTATCACCCAGTACCTTGATGACAAGCTCAAAGAGAACACCACCTACCATATCTCATTTATGATCCGCCTGGAAAATATCCAGCCCAGCAAAGCTGGCGGCGGTGTATGCATTAACCCGGTGTACAGCAAAAACAACTGGTTCCCCAAAAATTCCTATACTGGCGACATGCCCTGGACCAGACAGGGATTCACCTGGACTACTGGCAGCCGCAATGAAGAGCGACCCAATATTGCAACCAGAAGCTACATCAGGCTCCTCATTCAGAATGCCACCGGCACGGCCTGGTTCGATGATGTCTGCATCACCGAAGTGAAATAAGCGCAAAACAGCCAGGAGGGAACATCCCTCCTGGCCGGCAGCGATAACTTCTTCCTGCATAAACATAAACTTTAGGAGTCGTTATGATGTATGATGAGTTAGAGAATCCGCATACCGCCACTGTTTTGATCAAACAACGGGCGATTGAGTATGGTGCAGATTTGGTTGGCATAGCTCCGATGAGCCGTTTCGAGGGCGCTCCCAAGCAGATGGACCCGCGTTATATCATGCCTGCGGCCAAGTCCTGCATCGCTGTGGCCTTTCGGGTTTTGCGGGGGTCCTTACGGGGCATTGAGGAAGGCACCTTTTTCAGCAATTATTCTGCCATGGGTTATGGTGGCATCACCTATGTTTTCATGCCAACTGCAGTGGTTAATTTGTGCAAGTACATTGAGGACCACGGCTATGAGGCCTTTCCCATGGGGCACCAGAGTGACTGGCGGGCGATAGACAATGAAGGGGTTCTGCGCCGCGGCTTCAGCCGGCCGGTGTCTCCGGACAAACCTGCCCCGGACATCATGGTGCATTTGCGCATAGCGGCATATCTTTGCGGCCTGGGTGAAATCGGCTGGAGTAAAATGCTGATCACCCCCGAATTTGGTCCTGCGGTTCGAGTCGGTTTGGTCTTCACAGAACTGGAATTGGAGTATGACGATATTTATTCCGGCCCGCAGTTGTGCAATCGCTGCATGGCTTGTGTGCGGGCTTGTCCCGGCAAGTGCATCAGCGCTGACAAGTCGGTCAAGGTCACGGTTGCCGGGCACGACTTGGAATGGGGTGAGATCGATACCGAAGCCTGTGATTTGGCTTTCCGCGGTGCCGAGGAGGGGCCAGGCAACTACTTGCCCGGCAAGAATAACTACCGTCCCAATGCGATTTCTCCCTTTTACCAGGTCCCGCCGAAGGTATATACTGCCGGCAAGGCAGTCTGCGGCTCCGGCGGCTGCACTCGTGCCTGCCTGGCAAGCTTGGAAGCCCGCAATATGCTGACCCGCAAGATGCGCCAGAAATTCCGCCGCAACAAGCCCTGGTCGGTTGACTGGAGTGACTACGACGCCAATGCAACGAATACCGGTGGCACGGTCGGCATCAATACCAAGCTGGATACCGATTGAGGACGCAGCGGCATTGATTCAGAAAGGATACAGAAGAAAATGAATCTGAAAATAGAGCATCATTTCGGGGGGCGGCCGATTGTCTGGGTTCCGATGTGGGGACTGTCCAAACTGCGCCAACGCGGGGGTGAATTCGCCGGTTCTATTCCTGGCAATGCGCTCTGGTATGATCGCTGGTATGACCGTGCCATGTCGGAAGAATGCGCCGACAAGCTCTGTGCTTTGGGCTTCAATCTGGTGATTCTGCCCTTTTCATTAGGCGGGACGGCAGAACAGGAAGCTTCCGAGCATGAGAACTTTGCCCGCATGACCAAGTTGCTGCACGAGCGCAAGATGGTCAGCCTGCCCTATCTGCAATATCAGAATCTGCTGCAGGAGCAGAACTGGCCGGCAGGAACTACCGCTGCAGTAATGCTGGACAACACCCGCACCTGCTACGCCTACTGGCGGCAGACCGCCTGCCAGTCCTCAGAACAATTCCGGAAATATTTTCGCGACACCATTGCTGCAGCAGTGCGTCTGGGAGCAGACGGGATTTGGATCGACAACAACTATCTCAAGCCCTGCCGGTGCGAGCTCTGCCAGAAGAATTTTGCTGAATATGCCGGTGATGACCGCCTGGAAATCCCCCCTCAGTTTATCCCCACCGATCCAGTCGCTCAGCTGTTTTTCGAATTCAACAGCGCCAGGAACATGGCTTTGCATCGGGAACTCAAAAACCATCTCGAATCCCTGTTACCGCTGGGTCTGTTCTGCAGCAACCCTGGCATTTATCGCGGCCGTAACTACCTCGAACTCGGTATCGATCTCAAAGATATGCTGGAGATCAATGACATAATTTATCTGGAGAACAAGCTGTCCACCAATGAAGACCGCCAAGGCCATCCAATCGGCAATTTTCATGGCTTCCTGGCTGCCGTGGGAGCCGGAGCAAAAGGTGTGGCCGGAGCCTGGAAACGCCCTGATTACGATGCCACTTCCAGGCGGACGGCGAATATCATGCCGGACAGCAGCGAGGCTGAGCAGATTATCCTGGAAGCAGTGACTTGCGGCGGGGCACTCGGGGCATTCTGGGCCGTGCGGGAAATGCCGGACTGCTTCTGTACCAGCGGTGCAGACAAGCTGAAGATGTATTTCGAGCTCCCGGAAATGACTGCTGCTCTGAAGAATACGCTCAGCTATGCCGCTTCTCTGCCTGTCGGGCCGACAGTGGAAAACCTGGCCCCGGTTGGAGTGCTGTACCACCGCGATTCGATGCGCTATGATTTCCAGCGTCACCAGGAGGCACTCTTCGGAGTGGAAGAGATGCTGACTGAAAACGGCATCCCCTATCAGGTGGTTTTCTCCGAGAATGAATTGCCTGCCCTGGCCCAGCTGATCATCCCGGAAGTGCGCCTGCTCAGCGAGCGGGACATCACCAAGCTGCGTGCTTTTCCCGGCCGCTTGCTGATCATCGGCAGTGAATTGGGCCGCTATGATGAAAAACGCCGCTGCCGGCTGGACTCAATTCTGGCAGACTGGATGGATATCAGCTGCTATACTGCACCAGCCGAACCGCGGAGCAGCGGTCGTTTGGATTACTTCCCTGGGGCAGTAAGCAATGATGGAGAATTCTCCGGCATGCAATCCGGCACCTTGAACCGTCCCCGCTGGGATCGCGCTGCATTGCTGCAGCTGATCGTGCGCCCGTTCACGATTTCCCAGCCCGGCATTGCGGCCACTCTGCTGCGCAGCCAAGGCCATAAACTCCTGCAGTTATTCAGCTATGCCGCCAATCCGGCCGTACAGACTCTGACCCTGCGCGGACTGCCCGCCGGCAAAGCCGTGCTGCATCTTCCCGGACACGCGCCCAGAGAGGTCGAAACTGGCGCAGAGTTTGTGCTGCCGGACTTCCGGCGCCACGCATTGCTGCAATTCCAGTCCTGAGCAAACAACCATCTGTCCGGTCGGGACCTATACCTGACCGGGCAAATTGGTTCAGGACATGGTATTTTTCAATGATACCAGTTCAGACCGGGCAGAATCAGGGTAATCCGGCTGGTCAGGGAAAGCCCGGGCCCGCAGCTCATAAGCTTCCTCAACGGCGGCATTCACCAGTTTCAGTCCGGTCCGGCTTTCCAGCGCCTGCTGGTTCCCTTCATATCCGCCGGAAACCAGCGCGTTTCCGTGGCACAGATAGTTGAAGTATCCGGTCGAGCAATAGAGAATAAAGGTTTTCCGGAAAGGTGAGTGCCACTTGATCTCCAGTCCCAGTTCAGCCAGCAATTCACCCGGGACTCCAACCAGACAGATATCTCCCAGGGACACCAGCTGCATTTCCAGGTCCACGGTGCTGCGCCCCGTATAATCAGGCTGGAGGGCATGACCGGGACGAACTTTCACTGTGACTTTCCTGATGCCGCATTGCAGAGACTCATTCTTCAGCTTAAAGCTATTGGCATCGCGGCGGGCAAGCACCATGCTATCGATGGCTGCCTGAGCCAGAGCCTGACCGACCCGGCGGATGGCAGCGACTCCAGTCTCATGGCCGCGCGGCGCCATATCACCGGCCGCTCCGGAGATAAACATGCACCCTGCCCCGACCTCGGCTTCGATATACTCACGGAAAGCCCCGGGATAATCGGCTGAAATCCGGTGTCCGCCGATTCCCGGGCAGTGTCCGGCCAGGGGATGAGCGGCATAATTGCCGATAACATAAACTGGCTTGTGGCTGGTCTTGTCAAAGAAGCAAAGCCCTCCCAGCTCCTTGTCGCAAATACCATCGGCAATGCGTTCCATATCCCGGCGGTGCGGCAGAAACGAGCAGCTGTTCTCCGGGCCGATATAGCGGCGGTTGACATTCTGGTCGCAGTTCTGGGAATAAAAATATACCTCGGTGTCCAGGAACGGTTTATCCAGCAGTTCCCGGACGGCTGCCGCAGTCCAGCCGAGCAATTCTTCCAGATATTCTTTTTCCAGAATCTCGGGGCAGCGTTCCAGAGTGCGCGAATTGGGGCCACTGTGAGTATGGGTGCAGCTGATAATCACGGCCGCTTCAGAAGCGCCTAGAATTTCTGCCACCTGACGACGAAGCCGCTTGATGTATTTTTCGTCAAGCCCCAGCAGATCATAGCTGATAATGAGCACCCGTCTGCTGCCATCATCAAGACAAAGAGCACTGAGATACAGTTCATCCAGCTTGGCAACGCTCACATCATCGGTGCCATACCCGGCGACCTTGGTGCCAACTGGCGGGGTGATAATCTTTTTCCCGAATGAAATCAGCATAGCAGCCTTTCCCTGTAATTAACTAACAACCAAGCCGGGAACAGAACATCGGTTCCCGGAGGCAACTCAGATGCGGCAGGTGCGGATGTCACTGACAATAATTCCTCTGGCACCTACCTCTTTCAGCGCGTCAATAATTTGATTCAAACTTTCCCGTTCGATCATTGCCTTGACGGCAAACCAGCCCTCTTTGCTCAATGGGGCTATGGTAGGGGATTCCAGTCCCGGGGTGATGCTGCAGGCGCTCTCCAGAATATCTGCCGGCACATCGTATTCCACCATCAAGTATTTTCGCGCCACCACGATGCCTTCCACACGCTGCAGGAAAGTCAGCGCCTGGGGTTTTTTCGCCGCCTCGGCAGTTCTGGCAATCAGCAACGCCTCTGAATAGAGTACTGGCTCACCCACGATTTTCAGACCGGCCTGGCGCAAGGTGGTACCACTCTCCACCACGTCAGCGATGGCATCCGCCACCCCGAGTTGCACGGAAATCTCTACCGCACCATCGAGTTTCACAATCTCGACTTCCAAGCCCCGCTTTTGCATATCCGCAGCCACGATGCTGGGGTAGGAGGTGGCAATGCGCAGACCCTGGAAATTTTCCGGCTGCAGCTTGCTTTCATTGGGCACGGCGTAGCAGAAACGCGACTTTCCGAATCCCAGGGCTCTCAGTTCGACGGCTTGGGCACCGCTGTCCAGCAGCAAATCCCGGCCAGTGATTCCAAGATCGATAATGCCATCGGCGACATAGACTGCGATATCCCTCGGACGCAGGAACAAAAATTCGACATCATTGGCGATATCGCTGACGAGCAATTCCCGTCCCTCAAGCCTGATTTTGTATCCGGCTTCCTTGACCAGCAGCATCGACTCGTCCGACAGGGTGCCTTTGTTCGGGAGAGCAACTTTCAACATTGTGAATTCCTTCCAAGTGGACAGGCAGTCCGGGTTTTGACAGCAATGTTCGGGGCTGATGCGTCCCGGCAGCCGATCACAATTTTTCATATACCTGAGCGAGACTGATGTTCTGCCTGAGCATCAGCACCTGCAGATGGTACAACAGCTGCGAGATTTCCTCCGCTGTGCGCTCGTTTCCCTCGTGCTCGGCCGCCATCCAGACCTCAGCGGCTTCCTCCACGATCTTCTTGCCGATGGCATGAGTGCCCAAATTGTATTCTTTGACAGTACGGGAGTTCGGGTCCTGCCGCGCGACCTTGTCCTGCAATTCGGCGAATAAATCTTCAAAGGTTTTCATTTCTGATTTCCTGACTAGGGGGGGACTGATTGAGGTCGCCATTCAGCCGTTCGGTATCGGCAAGGTTTCCAGCGGCACCGGTTCCGGCACCATCAGTTTGGGGATCGCCTGTTCCATCTGCTGCAGAATTTTCTCGCGCTGAGCCGTACGGTTGCGCTGGACCAGCCAGCCGCCGGCCAGCAGGCCCAGGAGCATCAGCACCAGTATTGCGATGACCAGCGCCGGGATACGCGATCCGCGACTGCCGATGCTGTCCCCTGACAGCTCATCAGGGGTGAAGAACGTGTCACTGCCGGAAGAACCGGAACCGTATAAAGGTCTGCCACCGGAAGACTGCCGCCCGGCGGCACGACTGGCTTCTTCAAACTTCTGCACCAGGGAGTCCGGCGCGACCTTATAAACTGCGCATAAGCGCTCTATGCAGGCAATGCAGTAAAAATCGGCCACGGAAATTTTCTGCCATTCTTCCTGCTCAAGATTGTAGATCAATTCCTGTGAAGCCTGGGCCGCGTGGGCGACATCATGGAGATTCATGCCGGCATCCGCCCTGAGATTGCGCAGCTCCTCGCCAAATCCCAAGGGCCGCAACAGCAGTTCCGATGGTTCGGCAACGTCCCCGGGCACTTCCAGACCCGGAGAGCTGGCTTCTGCCTCGTCACGACCAGCCGGGGATTGAATGCTCTCGGCGGGAGAAGCCTCAGGTTCTGCTGGCGGAGGCGAGCTTTCTGCGCCGGCAGCAGTTCCGGAATCACGCTCTTCCTGCAGGGAGAACAGAGGTTCTGCTGCGTTTTCCGGGTCTTCCTGGGAATCGCGACCGGCAGTAGAATGGTAATGATTGTTCGAACGCAAGTTAAGCATATTCGCAAGCACGCTGGGGCAAGATTGCCGTTGATTGCCGCAGAGCGGAAAATTCCATCAGCATCGTCAGTCGGGCGAGCCTCCGGACTCAGACATCATCAAGATTGCTGACTTTGCCCGAATCATCATCGTCAGCATCCCGAGTCGGCGGCGCCAGAACCAGAATTTCACGTAACCCGCTGGAGGGCTGCGGGCCGATGATTCCCCGGTCCTCCAGCTCATCAATCAGGGTGGCGGCCTTATTGTAGCCCACTTTCAAGGTCCGTTGCAAGTAGCTGATGGTCGGACGGCGGTCACGCAGAACCACCTCAATGGCATCCTGAATCAGCCGTTCCTCGCTGTCCATTTCCTCATTCAGGCCTGGAATCAAGGTACGGGAGCCGGCGGCGCTGCCGTTCCGTCCGCGCTCTTCTGTATCCTGGACCTCAAGGGCCTGGAACACTGACTCATCAAATTCCTGATCAGCAAAAGCAGATACGAAATTCACAATATTCTCGATCTCGGGAGTATCTACCCAGCCGCCCTGGATACGCTCGATATTGCCGGCGCCCTTGAACAGCATGTCGCCGCGGCCCAGCAGTGATTCTGCACCCTTGTTGTCCATAATGGTGCGCGCATCAATCTGCGATGAGACCTGGAAAGCGATGCGCACCGGATAATTTGCCTTGATGGTACCGGTAATCACTTTCACATCAGGGCGCTGAGTCGCGATAATGGTATGGATGCCGACTGCCCGGGACTTGGCCACAATCAAGGCCAGGTTCTTCTCTACTTCTTTCTGAGCGTGCAGCATCACATCGGCCATCTCATCAATGATAATGACAATGAAAGGCATCTTGTCAGGAATGGGATTGCCGTCCTCGTCAAACTGGGGCTCGGCGGGGATGCGCCGGGCATTGAATTCGGTCAGATTGCGTACTTTGACCGCTCCCAGGACGCGGTAGCGCCGTTCCATCTCATTGATGGCCCAGCGCAAGGCCAGGCTGACTTTCTCCGCTTCGGTGATCACTGGAACAATCAAATGCGGCAGAGTTTTATACGGCAGAAATTCCACCACTTTGGGATCGGCCATAATCAGCTTCAGCTCATCCGGACGGAATTTATACAGCATTGAAGTAATCAGCAGATTCATGCAGACCGACTTGCCGCTGCCGGTAGCTCCAGCAATCAGCAGATGCGGTGCCTTGGCTAAATCCAACAGTATGACCTTGCCGCTGATATTTTTGCCCAGCAGCAGGGGAATCTGCATTTTGTTTTCCTGCCATTGCGGGTCAGACAGCAATTCATAGGCCAGCACATTGGTACGCCTGACATTAGGGACTTCAATTCCCACCAGGTTACGCCCGGGGATAGGCAGCAGCAGCCGGATGCTGGTGGCTTCCAGAGCCATGCTGATATTGTTCTGCAGATGGCCGATTCTGTCGATATTTACGCCCGGCGCAGTAGCGATCTCAAACAGAGTGACCTGCGGCCCCACCACATAGCTGACTACTTCGGCATCAATGTTGAAATTGTCGAGAGTAGCCTGCAGGGCTTTCATATTGCGCTCAATTTCCTCGTGATTGCCAACCGAAGCCGACGTTCTGGGCGCATTGAGCAGCTTCAAAGTCGGCAACTGGTACGGCGTGCCCGGCTGCACTACCGGTGCAGGGACACGCTTTGCCGGCGGCTGCGCTGGCGACGAACTGGTTTTCTCGGGCGAAGCCGGAATATTCATCGGCAGGGGCTGCTCATAGGCTGTGGGAGCGTCCTGCCCGGCGGTACCGCGGCTCAGAGTTGGCGATCCGCCTGAGAGCTGGACTGCAGGTGCACTGCGGCGGCGCTGTTCCGCCAGGGCCTGCTGTGCCGCCAGATCGTTCTCGACTCTGTTATCAAGTTCAGGTGAACTGCTGATTTTGCCGAATTCCGGCTGGGCTGCAGCTTCTGTCGCAGGAGTTACTTCGGCATTCTCTTTTTGCCGCTGATGCAGTAGCCCTTGCCAGTCATAAAACCAGATCACCCCCAAGGGCACCAGCAGCAGTGCGATTGCTACCAGGAATGACCCGGTCCAGTTCAGCAGCAGATACAGCCAGCCGGTCCCCGCCGCACAGAAGAAATTTCCCAGCACGCCGCCGGGGAAAGATTTAATATTCAAAGCGGCGGCGAGATTGGGAAAAGCCGAGTCTGGAAACAGCCCCAGCAACAGTGACATTCCCAGTCCCGAGAGGAGAATACACAGCACATAGTCGAAAGATGCCTTGCGCAGGCCTTTGCGCCAGAACAGACGCCGCAGACTGCAGAGCAGCAGCAGCGCAGTCAGGTAGTAGCTGCCCAGCCCGAAAGTGACAAGCAAGACCCAGCCCAAGTTTGCTCCCAGTGCCCCCAGAAGATTGCGTGGATAGGTAATTCCCACCAACCCGCCGGCAAAATAATCCAAGTCTGCAGGATCAAAGGGCACAATCGAAAGTATCAGCACCAGGCACAGTATCAGCACCACGATGCGGCGGTATCTGAATGCCCCATCCGCTTGTTGGGCCCGGGCAGGATTTACATCTAAAACATCAGACACGTTGACATTCCTCCGCACAGCAGAAATACACTTCTCCTCCACAGCTTAAAACAGTTAATTTAACCCCCGGGGAGCAGATATTCAACTCCCTGAAGAATAAAAAACATACCATCGGTCCTGCTGTCAACACCCATGCTCTCCTAGCCAAGGAAAGCATGGGTTACTTCGCTTTTCAAGGGATATTACGGTTGGATGACGCTGCGGTCGTAATCGGCCGGGGCTTCATAGCCAAGCAGATTCAAGCAGGTCGCCGCAATGGAGCTGATACCCAGGCCTGCCACCAGGGTCTTCTGGTAATCGCCCTGATAGCCCGGATCATAGAGCAGACAGGGGACAGGGTTGAGCGAATGCGCAGTTTTCGCCTTGGGAACACCGTTTTCCATGGCAATGCTGCCATCTTTCTTCAATTCATACATATCATCAGCATTGCCATGGTCAGCAGTAACCAGCAGGATGCCTCCGACATTTTTCACTGCCTGCAGGATTCTTCCCAAACAGAGGTCCACGCACTCCACACCAATCTGGGTGGCCTGAAAAACGCCCGTATGCCCGACCATATCGCCGTTGGGGAAATTGCAGCGCAGGAAATCATACTTTCCGCTGCTTATGCCTTCCAGCATGGCATCAGTGATGTCGGCGCATTTCATCCAGGGGCGCTGCTCAAAAGGCACCACATCGGAAGGGATTTCCTGATAATATTCCAGCTGTTCGTCAATTTTTCCACATTTATTTCCGTTGAAGAAGTAGGTCACATGGCCGTATTTCTGGGTCTCGGAACAAGCCATGCTGCGCAGCTTCAACCGGCAGACGAACTCTCCCAAGGTGCGATCGATTGCCGGCGGGCTGACCAGGTAGCGGGCGGGAACATGCAGATCGCCGTCATACTCCATCATCCCCGCATAGCAGACCTCCGGCCGGCGTCCGCGTTTGAAGTGGGTGAATTCTTCCTGCTCAAAAGCAGCGGTAATTTCCAGCGCCCGGTCACCCCGGAAATTAAAGAACACCACGCTGTCGCCATCCTGGATGCGTCCTACAGGCTGGCTGTCCGCATCGGCGATAACAAAGGGGTCGAGGTCCTGGTCGATGGCACCAGTTTCGTTTCGCAGGGTCTCAATAGCCGTCCTGGCATCCGGGAACTGCCGTCCTTCTCCCAGGACATGGGTACGCCAGCCGCGCTCCACCATGGCCCAATTGGCATTGTAGCGGTCCATGGTGATCTTCATGCGTCCGCCGCCGGAGGCAATCCGGGCATCGCAGCCGCCGGCCCGCGCTTCGGCCAGGAAGTCCTCGAAAGGCAGGACGTATTCCAGGGCCGAGGTCTTATCCACATCGCGGCCGTCCAAAAGGATGTGCACCCGAATTTTTTTCACTCCCTGGTCAGCGGCTTTCTGCAGCATTCCTTTAAGATGGTCGATATGGGAATGAACGTTGCCGTCAGAAAAAAGCCCCAGAAAGTGCAGGCTGCTGCCCCGGGTACAGACATTGTCCACTACTTCCCGCCAGGCTTGCCCAGAGAACATGGCACCGCTGGCAATGGATTTGTTGACCAGCTTGGCTCCCTGGTCGAAGACTCGCCCGGCACCAATGGCATTGTGCCCTACCTCGGAATTGCCCATATCATCGTCGGTAGGCAGACCTACTGCGGTGCCATGCGCTTTCAGACGGGTGTTGGGGCAATTGGCATGCAACCAGTCCAAAACCGGGGTGTTGGCGGCGGCGACGGCATCGCCGGCAGCAAGTTTGCCATAGCCGATTCCATCCATAACAACCAGAACCAAAGGGCCCTTGCGGCCTTTGAACCATTTTGCCTGCGGCAGTTGTTCTAACATCAATGTATCTTCCTTTGCTTGCGGAGGAGAGTGTGAGAAAAACGCAGTAAACGTCTTAACGTAATCTCAAAGTGGTGTTTTACAATTGAAATATGCCTCTTTGACTGGCAAAAAAGCAATTTGCCAATACATTAAAGACGGCATCGGTCAGCATCGAAAAATCATCCTCTGCCCTACTTCCTGAACTGGACAGATATTATGAAACTCTCAAAATACATTGTGATTTCCATGATTTTGTCGATCCTGGTTCACCTGCTGCTGCTGAAAGCCACAGCCACGGTAACCTGGGGACGCTACCTGCCTTCCACAGACCGGCAATTTGATCCCCAGGAATTTTACTTTCCCATCAGCTTATCCCGGGAAAAACCACCCCGCCAGGAACCACCGAAGCAGGAAGAATTGCAACACCAGCGCCAGCATCGGCCTGACCCATCTATGCCGGACCTGGCCACCATCAAACGGATCAGCGGCGACATGAAGCGTGAGGTCAAGCAGCTTAGCGGGACTCGCAAAGTCGAGGCTATTCTCCGGGAAAGCAAATTGCTGGAGGCCCCGAAGGCCCGTTATCGCCTTGACGGTGTGGACAAGCGCCGCACTCTGGGGCCAAAGCTGCCAGAGGATATCAAGCCGGTACTGGCTACTGCTCCCCGGCCCGAGATTCTGGAAATCGACTACTCACAACTGCCTGCGGAACGGAAGACACTGACCAACCGCATCTTTACGCCCAAGCTCGAACGCGAAATCAGCGATGCGGCGATGCTGCCAAGCTTGACTCCGCACGGGGAATTGACTTCGGCTTTCGGGGGGGCATACGGACTGACGGTCCAGACCGGCTATAAGCCGACTTTCGGAGCACCGGATTTTGATGTCGCGGCCTTGTCACGCGGTGAGGATGGCAGCCGCGTCGCTGCTTCCCTGCTGGATGAAGCACCGGCAATTTTGCAGAGCAGCCCCACTGAAAAAAAGGAGGTCGCGCAGAACCTGCCCCTGCCTTTCGATGATTTTGTCGATATCCGGGTTCAGGTAGTGCGGGACCGGACCGGTTCCGGGGGCTATTTCCAGGTTGACATCCTGCCTAATGCCAGCAGTGACACCCTGCAGGATATCGCCAAGGACACTCTGTTTGTCATAGACCATTCTACCAGCATTTCGCATCAGAAGCTTGAGCAGTTCAAGCTGGCTGTCCGGGAAGCCTTGAGCTCTCTTAATCCTCGTGATCGCTTCAATGTCGTGTCTTTCACCACCAGCGCCAAACCGTTGTTCAAGGTTTTTGCTCCGATCAGTGAGCGCAATCTGCACACCGCCAGCGAGTATGTCGCCAATCTCTGGCGGGGCGGCATGACTGATGTGTTCGGCAGCCTCTCGCCATTTGTGCAACAAAGCAACGGTGACATGAACCGTCCCTTGAATATTTTTCTTCTCACGGACGGCCAGTCGACGGTCAATATCTACGAGGCTCCTGATTTCCTGCGCCAGATTGTCAACCTCAATCCGGGCAATGTCTCCATCTATCCGTTCAGTGCCGGGCGCCAGGCCAACCGGCAGCTACTGGATTTTCTCGGCTATCTGAACCGCGGCAGTCAATGCCACGTCGAAGAAATTGAACAACTGCGCCCGCGCCTGGTGGAATACATCAGCACTCACAGCAGCCTGGTGATCATGAATCTTCAGTACACCGCCGAGGGCCAGGTCAGCCAGGATATCTTCCCGCGCGCCCTGCCCCATCTTTACCGAAATGAATCATTGCGCCTGTTCGGGCGTTTTGTCAATATCGACGACGAGCTGGTGTTGCATCTCTCCGGACAAGATGCAGAACTTAAAACCAGAGACT
>JAAZIZ010000027.1 GCA_012800565.1 Lentisphaerota bacterium | reverse complement strand
CGCACAATCGCCTGCAGAAAGGCGTTGTAATCCGGTGAGCCGATGTCGCCATATCTGGCGGCGCTGTATTTCGACCAGGAGTACGGGCCGTTGTACAGGCAGACCGGGCCATTCAGGCCAGAATTCTGCAGAAAGTACATATATTCGTTCAGTGAATAATAGCCCGTACCGCCGGATTTTTCGAAATCGAAGGTGAAGCTGCCGTCTTCCAGGCGCTTATAGGCCGGTGTCAGCGATTCGTAGTTGGTGGAGTTTATGCCGTGTTCGGCCATATCCACGAACAGGCGCTGGATTTCACCCGGGTCACAGTGCCGGCCATAAGTGGCACGGCGCGAATCATTGGTGCGGCAGAGTATCTGGAAGTTGATGTCTTTTTCCGGGTCGGGGACTGCCAGGCGGAAAGGCAGCACGCGGATGGCTAAAGTCAGGGTCTGCTGCCCGCCGTTGCGGCAGCTGATGTTGATGCTGCCTTGGGCGATTCCGGCCGGAGCGTCCTCAGGTACCTTGATGGTCAGCCAGAATCGCTCTGTACGCTGGGCCGGGACCATCAGCACGTCAAACTCGTCAAAGGACTCCAGATAGCGCGGTGCCAGCAGGTAGGTCTTCTCAGCACTGGGGCGTATCGGCAGGTCGCGGACGATGCGCAGGTCGATATGATTGCGGGGGACGATGACCTCGCCCTGCGGATTGTTCAGGGAACTGAGGTCAATCTGCACACAGGACAAATCCTGCTGGCTGCGGATGGCGAAAGAAAGGGTGGCGTATTCTCCGGGGGTAGCGAAAGTTCGCACCGGGCGGGCGATTTCCTCCGGGAAAGGCCTGGTCTCGGGGTAAATGAAGCGCATGGGGTGGGTGGGAAAAGGCAGGAAAGCCAGCGACTGCTGTTCGGCCGGCAGGGTCGGGTCCTGCAAATTAGTGTCCGGCAGAATTCTTTTCAAATCCTTGGGTATGCTGATGGATTCCAGGCCATAGGTATTGGGACGGACATTCACTGCTCCCAGTCTGGCTGGGGCTTTCCTGCCCCAGACCCGGAATTGCCGTGGTATGTCCGCTGCCGGAAGCAACAGGCCAGGCAGACTCAGGACACTTAAGACCAATAACAGATGGACGTGACGTCGCATTATTGCTCCTTATATGATTGTGGGCGTTGAAACCGTAGTTTAATCTTCGAAAGGATCATTCACGATGGTGAAAGTCAGTTCGCAGGGCTGGAAATTGCCGCTGGCTTCCTCCAGGCGCAGACGGTATATTCCCTCGCGCAGACCGCGCAGGGGGAACGAGATTTTCACCGGTTCGGCAGCGACAGCCAAGGTCTGAGTGCTGAGGGCAGTGTCACGGTGCGAATCCCATAGTGCCGCCTGAACCTGGATTTCGGTTTCGGGCGGAGCGGTTGTTCCGGTAGCGCGAATCGCCTGCACAGTTGCCAGCACTTGGGCATCGTCAGTGCTGTAGGCGCGTGAGCTCAGCGTGGCTTCCAGGCGGTCCGGCTTCACCAGACGGCAGAATTCCAGATCGTCGAACCAGAGAGTGCCGGGCTGACAGCGGATGCGGATGGCAAAGGCCCAGCTCTTCGGGCGTTTCTCCGGCGCCAGAGATGCAATCTGAGCGCGGATGTCCTTGAGACGGAATGTTTTTTCGAAATACCTCCAGTCGCTGTCTCCAGGCGGGAGAGCGAAAGCATTGAATCTGACGCTGTTGCCGCCTCCGGCCAATGAGGTCCAGATGCCCACAAAGGGCAGGGCGTCCTGCTGCAATCCTGTTACTGCTTGGCTGAGCTGGCTGTATTTGACCCAGCCGCGGAGGATATAATCGTCCTGCAGGTTTTCGATATCCCCAAAGCGCTGCAGGCAACCAGAGTGGGCATAAGCGGTAGGACCGAATTTGAGGCTGTATTGGCCGCTGTGCGAGACTGTGCGGTCAAGGCTTCGCGGGCCGGGTTCGCCGCTCAGACCCCAGCCGGCCGGATGGCCTTTCTCGGTGACTTCCTCAAAACCTGGATTGGTCAGCAGGTTCGTTTCGCCCAGCAGCTGAAAACCCTGCAGAAGCAGTAAAACAAACAGTGTTCGCAAAAACATCTTCAGACCTGCGTTTTTAGCTATAAGGCACGAAATGTATTTGCTGTTAACGTATTTGCTGGTTGGCGGAAAGCAAGGCTGCCGACGGAAAAAAACAGCCCCGCAGCGCATTTTTTGGGGTTATGTCCCATTACCATCAAATTTCTTGGTATGAACTGGAAAAACTGCTTGGTTATGGTTATGTTATTTCTTAGCGGATTCATGCTATCTCCTTTGGTTTTGCAAGCTGCCAATAAGATAGCCTGCGTTCGCTTTTTTGCTGTCAAAGCACATTTCCTGTCAACGAGCGTTGACTTTATAATTATCTCACAGAGAGGGACATGAATGGACATCGCATTAAACACCGATATCGTTACCTCGGGTGGCTCGCCGGAGCCGTGGATGCGCCTTATTTCAGAAGCTGGTTTTACCCATTTGCACTGGTGCCATCAATGGAACACTGATGTGCTCTACAGCCGTTACGAAATTGCCCAGTATAAGCAATGGCTCAAGCAATACGGCTTGCAGCTGCTTGATATCCATGGCTCTGCCGGCATGGAAAAATGCTGGTGGGCAACGGAGGAATACCGTCGTCGGTCAGGCGTTGAACTGGTCATTAACCGAATCGAAATGTTCGCCGAAATGGGTGGCAGCGGCGCCCTGATGATGCATGCACCGGCCATTCGCGCGGGGATGGCCCAGGAAGCGATCGGAGATGCCAGGCAAAACCATGAGGCTCTGCGCAAATCTTTCGATGAATTGATGCCGGTGCTGGAAAAATACCAAATCTGTATTGCCATCGAAAATACCAGCAATGACACCTTTGAGCTGATCACGGATTTTCTCGACTGCTATCCAGCCGAATACTGCGGCATAACTTATGATTCCGGACATGGAAATATTGACCAGGCGCGGGGACTCGAACTGCTGGAGCCAGTCAAAGATCGCTTGCAGGCCTTGCATCTTAACGACAACGATACCAGTGGGGACCTGCATCAGCCTCCCTTTATGGGCACCGTGGATTGGGACACCATGGCTCAAATCATTGCCACCTCGTCTTACACAAATCGTCCCCTGAGTTTCGAGCTGGCTATGCGAAACACACCATTCTACAACCATGAACTGAAAGTCAGTCAGCCAGAGGAAAAAATGCGTGAATTCCTCAATGATACATATCAACGCTGCCAAAAAGTCGTTCATCTGGTCGAAGAAAAACGCAAGAGTCCGGTCGCATTTGATCCGCAGATTACGCAGATGGATGCAGGTGGAAGAGATTAGGAGTAACTATGATTTTATAGGAATTCCTGGAAAAAAAGAAAGATTTCACAGGGGTGCGGGTACAGGTATCGTCCTACGACTTGTCCGACCTGTCCGACTTGTCCGACCCGTCCGACTTGTCCGACCCGTCCGACTTGTCCGACCCGTCCGACCTGTCTGACCCGCACTACATACCCAGAAGACTAAGGAGAAATCAGATGCAGAAGTGCAAGTATGGCATTGATGAATTGATGGAAGTCATGGATGTATTCAACGTCCCGGCTCCGGCGGCGGCGCAAATCCGGGCCATTCTTTCGGCCCAGGACCCCGAGCCCAGTGCCGGGGTGTTCTTCCGCTATTACAACCCGCGCAGCAAGACTGAGGAATTCGAGCGCTGTTTTGCGGCGCATCTGGGCTCCCGGCACGCTCTGGCGGTCAATTCCGGCACCAGCGCCCTGATTGCCTCGCTGGTCGCGGCCGGCATTGGCCCCGGTGACGAAGTCATCCTCCCAGCCTACACGTTCTTTGCCTCGGTGTCGGCGGTAGTGGTGGCCAGGGCCATCCCGGTGATAGTCGATATCGATGAATCGCTGACGCTTTCTCCCCAGGCTTTCGAAAAGGCCATTACGCCGCGCACCAAGGCCGTGATGCCGGTGCACATGCTTGGGCTGCCGGCCCGCATGGATGTGATTATGGATATCGCCCGCAAGCACAAATTGCTGGTGATTGAGGACGCGGCTCAGGCCTGCGGCGGCAGCTTCCAGGGCAAATTTCTGGGCACTTGGGGTGATTTAGGCTGCATCAGTCTGGATGCGTATAAGGTCATCGGTACGGGTGAGGGCGGGGTGGTGCTGACCGATTCGGACTGGTATTGCATGCGGGCCCAGAGCTACCATGACACTGCCGCCTGCTGGCGCCCGGACCGCTTCGGCAAGGAACGCCAGCCCGGTGAGCTGTTCTGCGGCGAGAACTACCGGATGAGCGAGCTTTCTGCCGCAGTGGCCCTGGCGCAATTGCGCAAACTGGACTGGATCATCAGCACCTGCCGGCGGAACTGCAATATCATCCGGGACAACTGCCCGCTGCCGGCCGGGGTTAAATGGCTGGAATGCGCTGATCCGGACGGCATTTGCGGCTATACCCT
>JAAZIZ010000374.1 GCA_012800565.1 Lentisphaerota bacterium | reverse complement strand
GTCCGTGTAAAGTCCGTGTAAAGTCCGTGTAAAGTCCGTGTGGGTTGTGGGCGTCAGCCCACGCCAAGTTTTTTCGTGTTTTTTCGTTGTTAAAAAAGTTATGTCATGGTGCCAGGATGATTTTACCGAGGCGTTCGAGGTCATGGTAGCCGGCTTCGAAGATCGGGCTCCAGCAGAGGTGTTCCCCGGGGCGGAAGCGTGTTTGCCGGAAGATATTGAGGAAGAATTCACTGCCGGGTTGGATTGCTTCCGGGAGCAGTTTATCGAGCGGGATGGCCATTCTCGTCTGCCAACAGTCTGCGGTTTTTTCGCTTAGATGCCTTGCTTGAAGATCAATCCGCTTAGCCCCCTTTTGATATTCATAGACAAGGAATTCACCATTCGAATTAATGGCCAGTTGCCGGTATGCCGGGCCGTTTTGTTGGTTGCTGAAGAAAAGTTCCCAGCCGTCACCACCCCACCAGACCGGAGACAATTTGCTGGTGTCCATACCGGATTCCTCGAGCAACAGATACAAGAATTCTCCATCATGGGCAAATGCTCCATCGAGTTTGCGTTCCGGAATTTCCTGGCCGAATTTTGTCACCCAGCAATTGATTGATGCGGCCTGTTTCCAGTCAACTTTAGCGGGGTCTCCGTCAGCTTTGGCAATGCGGGGTATGGTCAGCGATGGCGGGTCTTTTTCCATCAGTAGAAACGAAGCACTTTTCTGGCGCAGGCTCTCGACGCTTTTCTGCACCGCCTCGAGGCTAATCAGTCCCCGGATATCGTCACGCTCCTTGATTAGGCGCTGATAGTTTTGCTGATAGCGGGCGACTAGCTGTTCGAGTTCCCAGGGCATGGTTTCGCCTCGGGGAAGCTCCTTCTCCAATTTCTGCCACATGACAGCCATTGCGGAATCTACCAGGATGCGTTCCAGCTGAACATTCAGGGAATAACGGCTGTCCGCATCGGTCAGCGCTTCGGCATCGTCAAGCAAGCTCTGGCTTTTCCGGAAGAAGTCCAAGGTCAGATATGGTCTTTGCGAAGTTTTCATGGCGGAGAGGTTGCCATATTTTGCAGGTACAGCGGCAATACTGCCTTCGAGGTGTTCGAGGTAGGCTCGCATTGGTTTGGCAGCCGGACCATAATACCCCGGCATGAAAATATCCAGCAGGTCTTGCAGCTTCTGCGAGGGGGCCTGCATCAATTTCCAGCCAGCCCAAGTCTTCAGCGTATAGAAACTGCTCAGGGGCTTGATTTCGTTTTCCACGAAGATGCGCTCCATCTTGAACTTCTTCAGGAGGCGCAGTTCCTGGTGCAGATTGCTCAGATTGACCCAAGGGGAAAGGAAACCTTCATGATAGAGAACCCAGTACCCCCATATTCCACTGTGCCGACAGATTTTGCTCCAGCTTTCCAGCAGAGCCGTAGCTTCCCGGTTGACGGGATGCTTCCGCGACCGGAAGAGGTCCGGAAACCATTCCGGCAGCCAATTGGGGTCGCCAGCGCGGCTGGCATCTCCGGCCCATTCTCCGTTAAGTTGTGCGATCCGGATTAGGACATTGTCATGCGGGCGGACATTCACTGGCGGTTTGCTGGTGTTGGCGTATGCCCAAGTTTCGATCAAGGCGTCGGGGTACTCCTCTTTTATGTTGTCAGCCAGGAAATTGATGAAGCCCAGCAAGGCGGCGCTGTCG
>JAAZIZ010000373.1 GCA_012800565.1 Lentisphaerota bacterium | reverse complement strand
TGGGGTAATCCAGCAGGGTCTGTTCCTGGACCTCCAGAGCAAAGGTGCCGCTCAAAAACACCTGAAAACTCACCTTGCCCAACGAATCAAGACTCAAGTCCAGTTCAAAATGATCATCGGGGTTAATATCCAGGCCGGTCTGCCCGTGCAGAAATTCCTTGATCACGCGGTATTCTTCCAAATCCGGCTCCGGAGCAGCCTCCTCTGTCTTTGTCCGGCGGACATTCATCGCCAGGGCCGGCAATTCATGACGCTTGAGCTTGCCCAGGCGGGTCCTGGGCAGCGATTCCTGGACCAGAGTACATTTAAGAATCCGCTTGTAGCTGGAAGCCTCCTGGTTGTATTTCCTGATCACTTCCGCGCGAATGGTTTCTTCCAGATTGACAATCCCGCGGGCCTGCATCGCCTTGATATTCGGCAGAATCAATGCCTGCAATGCATCACCGGAAGCCAGCACCGCGACCTCAGAGACAAAATCAGCATACTTGAGCAGCTTCTGCTCCACTTCCTCAGGATTGATGTTCTTGCCGCTGGGCAGAACGATAATCTCCTTGCGGCGGCCGGTGATAAAGATGTAGCCATCGGCATCGACATGCCCAATATCGCCGGTGTAAAACCAGCCATCCCGCAATACCGCAGCAGTTTCTTCCGGGCGCTCAAAATACCCCAGCATCACATTTTTTCCCCGTACCGTGATTTCGCCGTCAACACAACGCACCTCATTGCACGGAATGATCTGCCCGGCGGCGCCTTTGCGCCCTTTGCCGGGATGGGTGAAAGACACCATGGGAGCAGTTTCAGTGAGCCCGTACCCGAGCAGGATTTCAAAGCCCAGGGTCCGGAAATCCTTGACCACGCTTGCGTCCAAAGCGGCTCCTCCGCAGGGCATATAGCGGATAGCGCCGCCAAAACGCCGCTGCACGGCTCCGAAGACCAGACGTGAAAAGGCAAGGCTGTTGACCCTGGCGCAGAGGAAAAACAGCAAGGACGCCAGCTTGCTCTGGCGGATTTTGCTCATCAGCCCATCCCGCAGCAGAACAAACAACCTCGGCACCCCTAAAAACAAGGTGACTTTATGCTCGGACAGAGTGCTGAGGATATCAGCAGCGACCAGTGACGGGGCAAAAACGATAGTTGCTCCGATAGTCAGGGGCATGACCATGGTTCCCTGCAGCGGAAGCACATGATGCAATGGCAGCAGCACCATAACCCGGTCATCAGAACGATAGATAGGCACTTCTGCGGACACGGAATGCAGGTTGGCCCAGATATTCTCGTAGGTCAGCATCACCCCTTTAGGGCTGCCGGTAGTGCCGGAGGTATAGACAATCACTGCCACCGCCGAGGGCGCAGGCTCGGCAATCGAGTCCGCGGCAGGGGCTGGCGCCTCCGCCTGCATCTGCTCAAAAACCAGAATCCTGGTCTCTCCTCCGGCCAATTGCGCCGCGGCGCGGGCTTTCTCAAGATTGGCTTCCGAACAGAAAAGGGTAGTTGGTCGGCAGTCTTGCAGGATATAAGCCACTTCTTCCTGAGTCGAGGCCGCATCCACCGGCACCGGAATCGCTTGCGAATTCCAGCAGCTGTAGAAAGCATAAACCCATTCCGGGCGGTTCTCAGAAATAATCACCACCCGGTCACCGGGGGCGGCATTACTGGCCTGACTGAACTGGATCGCTTTGCCAAGCAGCTCCCGGAAAGTAACCCGAATTTCCTTGAATATCAGAGCTGTTTTGTCGCTCGCTTCTAATATCGTCATATTTATAATCCTAAATGGTAAAAATCATAATATATAGCGTCAACCGCACAATGACCAGAAGGCAGCGCTGAGACGAAAAACGATTTTGCGCCGTTGTAATAGGTCAGAGCGGCGTACGGGGCTGCAGACAAATTACTGGCTGCCATACGGTATAAATTAATGCCCGGGTGCCGACTCCGGGCTGGAGAATAAATACCTGATTTCAGCGTTCCTTAGGCATGACCATCCAAGGCTTGAGACGCATTTTGTTGATATCCTGCGATCCTACATGCATGTCAGCAAAAAGGATATTGCAGGTTTTCAGACCAGAATGGCGATAATCCACCCGCGCAGTGCGGTTGGCATCAACCCGGAAAGGATACGAAGTACCAGCCAGATAGACATAGCTATTCGGGTTGAGGACATCGTTGGTGGCAGAAGCAGTCAGGCCTATGCCATCGGCCACATAAAGCTTCTCAGCCGGGCGGACGACCTCGGTAATGCGCTCGGCATAATAAGTAGGATTCCCCACGCATGAACGCATATAGTAACAGATGCCGTAGCTGCAGACCGTATATGCACCCCCGGCATTAGCATGCAGAATATCTGCGGGACAGAGCAGCGCTCCGGCCATGGCCGGCGGGATGGTACTGATCAAGGCGGTGTTCTTGGCGTTGATGATATTGGCCAGGCCGAGATACGGTGCCACACCCCGTACCCAGCAGCGCTTAGAGCCAGAATTGTCGGTCGGAAAACAATCGTCATGGTCGGAAAAATACATCAACGTAGCCATGCCGATCTGCTTCTGGTTGTTCGCGCATTTGCTCTCCAGAGCTTTCTCCCGCGCCTTCGACAAGGTGGGCAGCAGCATCGAAGCCAGAACCGCAATAATGGCAATCACCACCAGCAATTCAATCAGGGTGAAAGAACGGCGGAAATTGGGACGCATGGTATGGGGAGATATTTTTTTCATCGCTTCACCTCCAGTCACAGATTGCAGGTTATCGCTTTTAAGTTAAAAGCAGGATGGAAACCCCGGCTGCTTTGCTGTATTGTATAAAATAACCTTTGCCATGTACTATTTCAAACTGACGGCGGAGAAAATTCAAAAACAGCAGCGTGCGAGGAGCGGGGAATTGCAGGAGACAAGGGGATGTGCGATTTCAGCTTGCCGGTCCCATTGTCCCATTATTCATACGTCCCATACGTCCCCTGCATTACCCAGGGCAACGGCGGAAATGTATTTTTCCCGCGACGTTTCTTTGCCAAGAACGACTTCGGCATTACATTATACAGAAATCTCCCAAAATTTATGATTGCTGGTTATGAGCGCAAAAAAAATTGATTTTGTCAGTCTTGGCTTTTGCTGCAATGACTATTTATCGGTACTGCCCAGTATCCCTTATGACAGCAAAGTACAGATGCTGGAGCATCTGATTCAGGGCGGTGGTCCGGCCGCAACTGCGGCGGTCGC
>JAAZIZ010000372.1 GCA_012800565.1 Lentisphaerota bacterium | reverse complement strand
CGCCCGGAAAACTTTTTTGCAAACCGGGCAGGCGAGAAAAAGAAAATATCAATTTCTGATTCTTTGGGACTGAAAAAGCATGGTTTTTTCTCGTTCTGCTCTTGTATCCGCAGATATTTATGGTATATTTATTAAAGACGCGAACAAAAAAACATGCCTTCGTAGCTCAGTCGGTAGAGCAGCTGACTCTTAATCAGTTGGTCGACGGTTCGAATCCGCCCGAGGGCACCAATTTTCCCTCCGGTTTTCCTCGCCTTTAGGGTGAGGCACCGGAGGTTATTAAATATACAACCCTGCGGGCTACAGGTACCAGTTGCATTTTCACAATAAAATGTCATTCGGCTCAAGCGATTCAGGTCTCTGACTTTTGAGCGTCCCGTCAGTTTCGCAAGGTTTTTAGCGTAAAAGCAGTTTCGGTCCACTACAACCAAGATGTCATCAATTCAGGAGAATACCATTATGATGCAAAAAAAGCGATTCACCTTGATTGAGCTTCTGGTAGTGATTGCCATCATTGCCATTTTGGCCTCAATGCTGCTGCCGGCTCTCGGTAAAGCCCGGCACAAGGCGACGGAGATCAAATGCGTGGGCAATTTTTCCCAGATGGGAAAAGGTTTTATGATGTATTCTGATGATAATGATGATCAGCTGGTGCCGTATTGGAATAGCGTGAACAATTCCTGGGACAATGGAAATGGACGAGGCTGGTTCGATGGCAGCGTTACCACCGGTCTGGTGGCGCCTTATCTTAATCATGTGGTCCGCGGAGCAACTCTGGGGGGCTGGTACCGGAGCTGGGACAATGCGTTTATCGCCAGTCCGTTCGCCTGTCCGGCCCGGAAGCCGTTGGGATATATCCTGAGCAATTACGAGGTGGGCAAGAACGTCTACTTGCATGGTCTGGGGATAAATTCCCGGATGGGTGATACTACCCATCGCAAGCAGAAGCTCGGGGCGGTAAAAAAGCCTGCCCGCAGCGCGTACATCGGTGAAGGTCTCTATAATAGTGCCTATGTCAATTGGTCCAGCGGCAGTCGGGTAGTTTATCCCCATGAATACAATTCCGAATTTGACCAGGCGTCATTTCTCAGCAACGGTCCCGGTAAAAGTACTTTCCTGTTTATGGATTTTCATGCTGAATGTATGCCGCGCACAATTGTGCCCAATTCCACTCGCGATAACTACCATGCCGCGTATGCCACTTTCTGGCTGTTCAATCCGTTGTCCTCAACGGAACTGTCGTTGTTCCACGACAAATGGTAGTTTATTTGTGCTGCCGCCTCTACGGTATTTGCGGCGGCAGTTTTCCTTGGCGCGGCGAGGTGTTTTCTGACCCGCCGCCCAGGGGGTTCGGGGTGAGCGAGGATTATTCCGGGAACTTGCCGCCCTGGTCCGGGTCAGAGCAGAAGCGATACGACTTATTACCCAGGTGTTGTCTGCTGGAAATTTATTCAGTCAGCAGTGGCAGACAAACTATTGGTTGTGCAGCAAGATCAAGGTCAGGCTATGCGCATAGTAATCCTGGGTTTGTCACTGGTCATTGGTTTCCAGTTGTCGGCGGCGGTATTTGTGGAGCGCAGCTTCAGCGGCGAGGATATTTCTGCTGGCGAATGCCTGCAGGTGTGCTTGACAGTGTCGCTTTCTCCGCCCAATCCCGAGTTGCTGATTGTCTCTGAGCGGCTTCCGTCTGGGGTCAGACTGCTCTCCGCCTGCTGGCAGGGGCAGAGCATTGTCGGCAAGGAGAGCGATGGCTTATATAAATGGCTGCTGGGATGGCCGGCTCCCCTGCAGTCCGGGCTGCTGCAGTATGAAGTCGAAGTGCAGTCCGCAGCGGCTCCAGCACTGCTCTGGGAGGGACAGGTTACTCTGCCGGATGGTTCGGTACAGAGCATATCCGGGCAGCAACGGTTTTTTCTCCAGCCGCGGCACTTGCCGGCGCCGGAATTCTCGCCCGCCGACGGCAGTGAATTTACTGATACCATGCTGGTCGAGCTGCATTGCTGCGACTGCGCCGGGGATATATTCTTTGCCTTTGGGGCTGACCCGCCGATTGCAGACTGGCTCTGGTATGAGGGGCCGTTTGCTATCGACAACAGTGTTATTCTGCAGGCGGAGGTCTGGAATGAATGGGGCGAATACAGCGCCCGCAGCACCTCCCGCTATTACCGCCGGGGAGAGTGCCGACTGTTATTGCAGCCGGGCTGGAACTGGTTCGGAAATGGCTTGCTGCTGCCATCGGCAGAACAGCAGAAGTTGCTGTCAAGCCAAGTCTGGCAATTCTGCCCCAGGAATCGCTGCTGGGTGCGGGCGAAAAGTATTGAGCCCAGGCAGGCGTATTTTATCTACAGCGTCAAGACTGCGGAGGTACCTTTGCAGGGGTTGCTGCCATTGCCGGAAAGTTCAGCAGAAGCTTTCAGCGGTTGGCAACCACAGCTGCTGGACTGCAGTTGCACGGCAGAGCAGGGCTGGGTCTGGTTGAATGACAGCTATAGCAGCTTCGACCAGAATAACTTCCAGACAGACCGGCCAGGATGGATTTTTAGGGCCGAATAGATATTTGCAGGGTGTATTTCAAAGCCGTCCTATAAGTGCAATACTCTTCACTTAATGCACATTGCCAGCGGTCAGGCAATCGACTGGACAAAGAATTTTGCTTTTAAATTAGGAGCATTGGTCCTATAAGTGTTGCCGGTGCCCGTTTTACAGGCACCGCCAGGCATCATGACTGCCGGATTTTTTCCTCCCGGAAAGCCTGCTATTTTCCTTGAACTGCTCACGTACTATAACATATCCTGGCAAGTGAGGAAAGGTTAATGGCGATGGCAAGGAGGATTTTAAGTAATGCGTCAGCTGGGCATATTTATGACCAACGCTTTGAAAGGAAAATGTCTGACGGGGCCCTGCGGGAACTCTTCTGCCGCAGGGTATGTTTCGCTCCTGACGTTGCCCTGTCGTGGGTATAATGTGAAAGTGCAGTGTGCGGGAGAGGTGCGG
>JAAZIZ010000371.1 GCA_012800565.1 Lentisphaerota bacterium | reverse complement strand
TTCCAGCTGTTCACGGCCAGTTTCGGCAGTAACATCAACTTGTTTGATCTGGATGGTGCCATCCGCTTTGAAATCGAACGTCGCATAGCCAAACATGCGGTTGTCGGGGTCCCGGATAACTTGGCCACTGGATGGCAGATGGACCAGCCGGATGCCGGCGAAGATGCCTTCCATATACTGATGGATATGCCCAGAGACAATCAGATCGATCTTATATCCGGAGATAATTTTCCGAAAAGCTTCTGCTTCCTCCGCCGGCAGGCAATGGGAAGCTTTCGGGCGCAGATCCACTGGCGGGATATGGCAGAGGATGACGCAACGCCGATAACGTTC
Source organism: Lentisphaerota bacterium (assembly GCA_012800565.1). Classification (GTDB taxonomy): domain Bacteria; phylum Verrucomicrobiota; class Lentisphaeria; order Oligosphaerales; family Oligosphaeraceae; genus JAAZIZ01. The sequence goes on along the minus strand of JAAZIZ010000371.1, from coordinate 1,537 downwards.
CCTTTGGCTGGAAAGGGTTTGTTTGAGAAACATGCGCTGATCTTCCGGCAGTTTTCCTTCTGCTGTGTTCAAGGCGATAAACAGAGTATCTCCATAGCTCCAGTAATAAAAATCCTGACCGAAAAACCGGTGCCAGGTTTCCAGGGAACTCAGAAGTCCTAGATCATGGTTCCCTGGAATGGCCCAGAAGGGACACTTCATTTCCTCGCGTAATTCTGAAACCACATGACCGTATTCGGCTTCCCGGGCGAACTTCATCATGTCACCGGTACAAATTGTAAAATCCGCTTTGCTGCCGATGGAGCGAATCACCGCTTCCATCGAGTCGACCTTGGCGCCAAAGTCGCCGAAAGCCGCCATCCGGAAATTTGTTGCCGCTGGATGCAACTCGAGCCCGGCAGGCGGGAGAAATGGCGGCAGATTGGTCAAAAACACCGTCCGTGCGGTGTAACAAGCCAGGCACATGCCAATTCCGGTTATAAGCAGCATCACACCCGCGATGCGGCGCAACAGCCGGTGTCGCGCATAGCGACATTCTATCCTGGTTTCTGATTCTTTCACTGGTTTTCCTTTTGCTTTAGAGGTAAAACCATCACCTTTGTTAGATTTGGGAAACGCATAGCCGGGTGAAGCCGGTCAAGACCCAGCTGATGTCGCAGGGACGCGCTCTGGTAGAGAGCAATGCAATCGGCGGGATCGTTTTGGGTTTCGGCTTCCAGCAGTGAAAATGGTGCCGTCAACGCCCATTTTTCATAAGAGAGTTTTCGTACCGGCTCAAGTAAAGTCAGAGTACCCGTTTCCGCCACCAGAAGACCGAGAGTCTGGAATGTGCCCAGCGGCGCCCTGCCTTCTTCAGCCGGCAGATTAAGCACGTCGCGACCAAAGAACTGGCTTTCGTAGGACCATCCCAGCAGGCCGAAAATAGTGGGAGCCACATCAATCTGACTGCAGACGGTGTCGACGCTCTGGACGGGGAGCCGCCCCGGGGCGTAAAAGAGCAGCGGTATGTGGTATTTGTCCAATGGAAGTTTTTGGCGTCCGGAGGTGCTGTGGCAGTGATCCGCGACAATCACAAACAGAGTATTGGCAAACCAGTCCCTGCCCGCGGCGGCATCGATAAAAGCTCCCAGGGCATGATCGCTGTACCGAACTGCCGAGGAACGGCTTTTTTGCGGAGCATCAATCGTCCCCTCCGGGAAAGTGTAGGGACGATGATTCGAGGTGGTCATGATCAACTGATGAAAAGGACGCCCCACCGCATGGTCGGCATCTGCGGCCCGAAGCGCCCATTGGAACATGTCGCCGTCGCAGACACCCCAGGCAGTGGAGAAATTCTGTGGCGTGGCATCCGGCGAGGACCTGTCCAGAATGTTATAGCCATTGGCTGAGTAGAAGGCGTTCATGTTGTCGAAACGCCCGTAGCCGCCATAGACAAAGGTGGTGGTGTAGCCCCGTTCGTGAAACAGCCTGCCAAGGGAAAACAAGTCACCATTGTCCGGCCGGCGGAGCATGGACTGCCCCGGCGTGGGGGGTATGG
>JAAZIZ010000370.1 GCA_012800565.1 Lentisphaerota bacterium | reverse complement strand
CTGGTTGCCGAACAGGCCGTCAAGCCCGTTCCCGTGCACGCACCGGCCCAAAACCGCGGCGATCGTCGTCTGAGCATGGACGATTACCGTCCTACGACTATGGAACTGAGCCTGCGCAAAGGCTGGAACCGGGTGATGTGGGCGCAGGACTGCGCCAGCCATGGCGCCGGTATGACCATCGTCTGGGTGGACACCCCCAACGGGTCCTTACAGATCAGGCGCCAGGCAATGGAAAAATCCAGCGAATCTTGGTCCCAGGCCGGACCGCTGAAAACCCCGCTGTCGCTCGTTCGCCCCAATATTGAAGTCGAGCGCCTCAATTTTCAGGAGTTCCTGCTGGAAGACAATCCGGCCTGGGATGTCAGTGTCGCCTTGCTGGCCTATAATTTCTCTGCCCAAAAGCAGCCGCCTGGCAGGATGACCAGCGAATCCTCTTTCGCGCTTATGGACAAGAACTTCATTGTCTATGACTTCGGACGCACCCTGTACGGTTTCCCGCATCTGCAAGTTACTGGTGCAGAAGGTGACAGTCTGGAAGTCATCTGCAGTGAACACTGTATCAATGGCGAAGTAACGCCCTACTGTGGAGGCAGGCGCAATGCCTCGACGCTTATTCTCAGTGGCAAAAAGGACACCTGGATGCCGGCTACCCCCCGGGGATTCAGATATATAATGATACTGGGCAGCAGCTTAAAGGGCAAGGCTATTGTTGAGGCCATCCATGCCCGCATCCCCAACCGGGAGATCACTACCCATGGCGAGTTCACCTGCTCGGATAAAGTCCTGAATAACATCTGGGATGCCGGCTCATTGACCCTGTCCAGCACTATCCGGGGCAATTTCATTGATGCCCCTTGCCGGGACCAGGCCCAGTACATCAGCGATGCGATGATCCAGTCTTGGGCCGCTTGTCATCTCTTTGGAGACTTCGCCCTGACTACCAGTTCCCTGCAGACTTTTGCCCGCACCCAGTTGGAAACCGGTGAGCTCAACTCGGTCAGTCCTTCCGGCTTGTTCCAGATCATCCCGGACTACTCGCTGCTTTGGATCATCTGGCTGCGTCGCCATTTCATGTACACTGGCGACCGGAAACTCCTGCAGGAGCTGTTCCCGGTCGTAATCAAATTGCTTGAATATTATGACCACTTGGCGGTGCGGCACAACGGCCCGCTGGGCGACTTGTCCAACCTGTACGGCATCCGTTGCTTCCTGGACTATGACGACATCGACCGGGAAGGTATCTGCGTAGGCCTTAATGCCATCTACTGCCAAGCCTTGACCAGCGCAGCCAGACTGGCAAAGGAAAATGATCAGCAGGTGTTTGCCGACGAGTTCCAGCGCCGCGCCGCTATGGTTGCCAGCCAAATCCGGGAGCTGACCTGGTTTGAGGACCAAGGCGTGTTTGTGGACAGCTACCACGACGCGGAGATGTCAAAAATCTGCTCCTGGCAGACCAACGTCCTGGCAATTTATGGCGGCATCGCCCTGCCCCAGCACTATGATCATATCTGGAATACTTTCTTTATGGATGAACCGCCCTACGAACGCTACAACAGCGGCGAGTACAACAACCCTTATTTCAAGTTCTTCCTGCTGGAAGTGGCTTTTGCTTTGGGCAAAACCAGCTGGGCGCTGCGCTTCATCCGCTACTACTGGGGGAAAATGCTCGCCGCCGGGGCAGTAACCTGGTGGGAGTTGTTCAACCCGGAAGGATTGGACCAGAATCTGCGCATCATCAGCAAATGCCAAGGCTATGGCGTAGCACCTAACGGCTTTTTGATTTCCGATCTGGTGGGCATCCGTCCATCTACACCGGGGATGTCCCGGGTGGTCTTCAACCCCTGCCCGCAAGCCTGCTCTTGGGTCAAGGCTACTGTGCCGACACCTTACGGCCGGATCAACATCGAATGGAAAGTAAAATCAGGGAATACCCTGGAAGCCAATATCTCTGCCAACTACCCGCTGGAGGTAATTCCCATCCTCGACCCCGCCATGGCCGAGAGCGCAGAATTCAAAATCAGCGAGGAAATCACCATCCTGACACCGGTTGACGATAACGACAACCACCACCAAAACGGTGATACATAACCGTATCCACCTCCCCACCTCTGGAAAAAGACGGCGGGGAGGCGGAACCAGGCTTGAGCACCGACCCGGCAAATGCTCTTTATTTCTCTTGCCCAGCCCCAAGCTCAAATAATATTTCGCCCGTTTTCTGCTCGGCGCTCAAGCGGCACTTCTGTTGCCATTGCCGCCCGCCCTGCTCAACCGATATCTCATATTCCCCAAGATAAGGGGTGAACTCCACCTGACCCTCGGCATCCGTCATTGCTTCCGCTGCCGTATGCCAGTCCTCCTGTAGCAG
>JAAZIZ010000369.1 GCA_012800565.1 Lentisphaerota bacterium | reverse complement strand
CCAGGCGACTGGCTGCAGCCAGGCTGCCCAGCGGCTGTTCCGGCCGGCTGCCGTCACCTTGGCCGTCCGGGGCGATATACAACTCGCGCGCTGGTGCCTCGTATTGGGCCGGTGTGACAAAGCTCTGCAGCGGGCTTTCGTGCCGGCCCTCCCAGTCCTGACGCATGCCGGTGACGGTAAAAGGCACAATCACGCCCCGATCATTCAAGCCGAGCATTTTTTCCGGTATCACCACGCGGTAATAATAGCGGGTGCCGGGTTTCAGGTCTTTGAGAATACAGTTATGGAACAGGTCGCCAAGGGAAACGCTGCGCTCGCGGCATTCTTCGGTTTCACCGTATTCCAGCAGCGACAGCACCGGCCGGATATTCCACCAGGCGTCGCGCACCCGCCATTGGTCGCAGTTGATTTGCGGAATTTCCCAGGTGAAGCTGGCCGTGGTCGGGGTTATGGCCAGGGCAGTGATATTCTCAATGCTGGGCTGTACCTTGGCCGGCTCCGGCCGGTGGGCACCGGTGCGCTGCGCCTGTCTGCCGAGAGGCAGCGTTGCTGCCGGGCTGTTGTATCCGCGTACCAGTTCAGTGCAGGACGCGAAGGTTGCTTCCTGCGGGAAGACTGAGAACAACAACTCTGCAGACTGAACCTCCTGCCAGGCCAGAGTGCCGAATTCGCACTGCTTTACCCGCAAGCCCTGGCAGCGGACTGCCTGGCAGGACGCAGCCGTAACCCGCCGGAAATCCGTCTCCCGGCAGCCTTGCAATGATAATTTTCCACACTCAAGATTTTCCAGCTGCAGCTGGCGGCAGTCCTGCAAGGTCAGGCCCGCAAGTTTCACGGCCTGGTTCCGGCCCAGCCCCTTGATGCTCAAGGGCCCGGAAAAAGTCAGCTGTATTTCTTCCGGATATTCTCCCGGCATCAGATACAATGTGTCACCCGGCTGCAGGCGTTCTGCCGCAGCGGCGAAAGTCCGCCAGGGCCGGCGGTCGGATTTGCCGTCATTCTCATCGTTGCCCTGGATTGAGAGATAATACACTGCGGCCGGCTCCGGGTATGCTCCGCGGCCCAGGAACGGGCTGTCGGCCTGGAGACGGAAATCGAGATGCTCGGGGGCGCAGAAACGCGGGTCGTCTTTCGCCAGATTGAGAATCAGATTGGTAGGGTTGTCATCGTAAACTGTGGACGGTGTTGCGAAAGTATTGTGCAGGTCGGTGATAGGGCGTCCGCCGGACAGATCGCTGTAGTTGAAACTGTCGCAGTTCAGGACCAGGTTACGCTCGGCCAGCCGACTGCCTTTGCTGGCCTTGTAATACAGCCCGATGCGCTCATTCAGGATGATGTTGCCCCGGGCAGTGACATTTTCTGCCCCGGAATAAAAGCGCAGGCCATGGGTCTGGCCATCCAGAATCACATTGTCTTCCGCCAGGTTGTTTTTGGCCCAGCTGCCGAAGAACAACTGCGCCATCTCGCTGTAGCCGAGGGATTCATTGCGACGGAAGAAACAGCGCCGGACTATCGTGTCCAGGCAGTGATTGGTGATGTTGACACCTCCGGAATTCAAATAAAAACTGCAGTCTTCAATAATCAAAGAGACAGTGTTCATGGTGCGGATGGCGGCAGCCCGGGCGGACAGGCGTGGCCGCTCATGGGCAGAACCGCAGAAACTGAGATTGCGCAGAATCAGATGCTTTGCCTTCTGCAGCAACAACAAATGGCCGGAATGGACCGTGACCTTGATGCTGCCTGGCGTAGGCGCTTGCCCGTCCACGGAATGGACATAGAGTATGTTCTGTTCCCGGTCCGCCAGCCAGGTGCCCCGGAAGCGCTCCATATCGTGCAGCGACGGCGCAGGCTGCATTATGATTGTGTGGGCCAAATCAGATACCCAGTAAACGGGAAAAGCGCAGGTGGTCTGGAAAACGAAGCGCTGTCCCGGCACCGGCACCCAGGGTGTTTCGATGTTCTGCCAGGCTGTCAGCACCGAGAGATCGCGGTGCGCACCCTGGATCACAATAGGCTGCTCCGCCGTGCCCTGGGCGGTGATGGTCAATTCCGGTTGGGAGTATTCGCCGGGGAGCAGGGTCAGGACGTCGCCAGGCTGCAAGGCGGCGCAAGCCGTTGCCAGTGATTGCCAAGGGGCGGCCGGACTGCCATCGCCACCGCTGCCTTCCCCGGCACAGACATATAACTCCCGGGCCCAGGCGAAACTTGTCAGCAGTAACAGTAAAGCAATGGCTCTCTTCATCTTGTATCCTCAGATAAGTTCATTGTTTGTTATGGCGACGGTAAAAATATAATTTCTGATTGAGTTAATGCCAATTGTTATCAGGCCCTGCGGTGTGGACAGGGTGGACAGGGTGGACATTGTGGACGGGGTGGACATTGTGGACGGGGTGGACATTGTGGACGGGATTATGTCTTGCCCCGTCCGACCTGTCCGACCTGTCCGCCCCGTCCGACTTGCACCACGCCTCCTTTTCGGCCATGGTCTGCAGAGCCTGCTTTTGTCGCAGTGCCACCAGCAGGAATACTGCCAGCACCAGGTGGTAGAGAATAGTCTGCAGGTTGGTGAACGGCACGCCGGTGCAGGTCAGCTTTGCATTTGCGCCGGTCGCAGCCAGCATTTGCATTCCCGGCATCAGGAAATCAAGCAGCCGCGCCAGGCAATCGTTCCCTGCCGGCCAAAGCAGCCCCAGGATGATTTTCGGTGGACTTAAGGCCAGCACCGCGAATACGATAAACCACAGAGGCATATTGACTATCGGGGAGAGAAAGCAGATTTGGCCATTCAGGCGGAGGCTGATTCCGGCGCTGCCCAGCCAGGCCAGGGAAGAACCCAGAAAAGCAATCAGAAATTTGCCGCCCAGCCAGGGCAAAAAGCTCCGCCGCCAATATTTTCGCGGTATCCAGTGATATTTTTCATTCAGCACGGCCTGTACTTCAGCAATTGCCGGCCAGCCCAGGATCAGGGTGATAACAATCAGATAGGAGTAAATGAATCCGGTATGCAGGATGTACAGCGGATTGAGCCATAAGGCCAGGAAGCCAATCAGGCCCAGACAATGCAAAGGCGAGGGCGGGCGATAACGCCAACTGGCGTAATGCCAGAAAATCACCATTCCTACTGCTCGCATGACAGAGGGATTTCCGCCGGTGAGGAGGAAATAAAGCAGCAGCAACGGCTGCAGCAACAGCCAGCGCCGCCGCAGACGGCAGCCGCAACTCAGCAGAACTGTCTGGCAGATAATGACTGCCATCCCGACATGCAAGCCGGAAATGGCGAAGATATGCACGGTGCCGGAACGGACAAACTCCGTCCGCAGTTCCCGGGGCAGGAAATCGGTAAGTCCCAGGCCCAATACCAGCAGCATCCTGGCGTTGTCCTGGTTCTGCAGGCCGGAGATCAGCACTGCGCCCAGGCGTTCCCGCCAATCCTGCCAGAAGCTGTCCCAGCTTGCTCCCGCCGGCGGCTGAACCGCCTGTATCTCCCGCAGCAGGAACAAGTGCCGGATGCCCGCGGTTTTCAAATAGCTGCGGTAATAGCCGCCCGGTCCGTCCGCTGGCGGCGGCAGCAGGAAATCACCGCTGGCCTGCAGGCAGTCGCCAAGTCGCAGACACCGCAGCTGTTCCCGGCAGGCTCGTGTGCTCCGCAGTATGACTTTCCCCCGGACTTGACACCATTCCTGCTGCTGGTGGGTGCGCAGCGACAGGATTTCCGCCTGCCAGCTTTCCTGCTCCTGCCCCAAAGCCGTCAGGGCCAAATGCCGTACCGGCGCTTTGACAATCCGCAGCTGTACCATTCCTGCGCATTCTTCCCGCGGCAGTTGCCAACGGTAAGTCTGCCAGGGGCTCCAGTCGAAGAGCCAGCCCCAGCCATAACCGGCTGTGAACAGCAGCATAGTCTGCAGCATTTGTGCTCGCGAACTCCTGGCCGCTGCATTGAGTCCCAGCAGGGTGCCGGCCAGCGGCAGCCAGGCTAGCCTGTTCGGACAGACCGCCGCTGCCACCCCGGCCGCCTGACAGAGGAACCACCAGAACGCTGGAGCCGTACTGTGGATTTCCCGGATTGCCTGCCGCATACTGAGCCCCCGCTGCAAAGTCATAAAATCCATGCCGCCTTGGATGGTGAACAGAAAACCATAAGGCCGCAAAGCCGACCCGCAAACTGAAAAATCAGTTTACCCATAAATCCTGCCTTTTCCATCCTTTTACCGGAAAAGCCCAAGCATTCCACAGCCAATGCCTGCCGGCTGGTCGCGCCCGGCGTTTTTTTTGTCTTATTCGCAGTTGCCTTCTTGCATCAGAGGTTTTAGGACATAAATTAGTATTCTGACGTTTATTATATTGACTGGCAAGCAAAAACACCGGGAGATTACTTATGGTCACAGCCTTTGTCCTTATCAGCGTTGTCGATAAAAAAGTCCACGAGACAGTCAAATCTCTGCAGCAGAGCCCCGGTGTTACTGAAGTGCATATAGTTGCTGGTGAATATGATCTGGTGGCTGTGGTGCGAGTTGCGACTAACGAAATGCTGGCTGATGTGATTACCAATGTGATTGTAAACGCACCAGGAGTGGAGCGCACCAAGACTTTGTTTGCCTTGGAAAGCTACTCATCATTCGACCTGGTTAATATCTTCAGTGAACAACCTTGATGCCCATGACCAATACCTTAGAGCTGCCCCCGGGAGAAAGCGGCAGGACTGGCTGCGTCACCCTGTTGGGACGGCCGAATACCGGCAAATCGACTTTCCTGAACACCTTGCTGGGCTGCCATCTGGCGGCAGTCTCCAGCAAACCCCAGACTACCCGCAAACAACTGCTGGGGATTTACAACGATGCCGATTCCCAGATCTTGTTCCTGGATACACCCGGAGTCCATGCCGCCAAAATCGCCATTGATGAGGCCATGGACCTGGCCGTCCAGAAGGGGCTTGATGAGGCTGACATCGTAATATGCATGCTTGATCCGACCCGGCCGCCGGGAGATGAGGACCGCATGACTGCGGAACTGGCAGCTGGCTGCGGCAAACCGGTGCTGCTGCTGCTCAATAAAATTGATCTGGCCAGTCAGGAGCAATGCCGGCAGCATCTCAGCTTTTACCGGCAGTTTCTGCCGGATTGCCCCAGCTTCTCGCTGGTAGCGCTGCAGCCGGAAAGCGTGCAGCAATTCCTGCAGCAGCTGAAAGCATTATTGCCTGTGGGAGTTTTCCTGTTCGACCGCGAGGACATCACCAATGTCTATGAACGCGATATCGCGGCCGATTTGATCCGGGAAGCACTGCTGGAGGAACTGCAGCAGGAAATCCCGCATTGCATCGCGGTGACTGTGGATTCCTGGCAGGAGCAGCAGGACTGTCTGCTGGTGGAAGCGACGCTGCATCTGGAACGCGAAGCGCACAAGGGCATCGTGATCGGGCAGGGCGGCAGGATGATCAAGAAAATCCGTCAGATCGCCAAAGCCAAGATTGGCAAATTCTGCCAGCGCAAGACAGATTTGAGCCTGTTCCTGAAAGTTTCTCCGAACTGGCGCAAGCGCAAACAGTTCTTAAAAGACATCCGTCTGTTGGAGTGAGCCTGGGATGCCGGCCATAATCTCAGCCCTGCGTCGGGCGCTTCAGCTGTTGGATTGCTGTCTGGCTCCGCCGATCTGCCCTTTTTGCCGCCTGAACCAGGCTGGCCCCGGCGGCCTTTGCCCCGATTGCCTGGAAACCATGCCGCAATTGCCGGAAAAACGCTGCCGGCTTTGCGGCGGCGCTGCCGAGACCATCCTGAGCGTCTGCCGGGACTGTGTCCAGTCGGGCGGGCGCCCCTGGAATCTGGGAGTTACAGCGTTACCGTACCGGGATTCGGTGCGGGCAGCGGTGCAGCGTTACAAATACGGCGGGCAGACTTATCTGGCCCGCTTCTTCGCCGCCCAAATGGCCGTGGCCTGGCATCGCAGCAGCTGGCCGGTAAAACCGCAGATTATTGTACCCATACCATTGCACTGGACCAGGCTGCTGCAGCGGCACTACAACCAGTCTGAACTGCTGGCGCAGGGGCTGGCCGCATTGCTCCGCTTGCCCTGCAGCAATGCTTTGCAGCGGGTGCGCCGGACGCCCCGCCAGGCAGGTTCCAGCAAAGAGGCCCGCAAAGAGAATCTCCGGCAGGCTTTTGCCCTGGCCCGGCCGGCCCTGGTGCAGGGACGCTCCGTGCTGCTGGTCGATGATGTGTTCACTACCGGCAGCACCCTGGGCGAGGCGAGCAGGCAGCTGCTGGCAGCAGGCGCTGCAGAAGTCAGCGTCATTACCATCGCCAGAGACTGAGCGGAAGAGCCTCGCAGAGGCGGTACTTTGCAGGTCAGTATTAGGCAATTCCGCTTCTGCGTATTATATTTATCTGTCGCTCAGTTTTTTCATCCTTTCCGGGAATAAATATAATGACAAATAATGTCCAAACTACTATCAATCGGGCTACACCGGCCGAAATCCCCGTCGGGCTCTGGAATAAATGCAAAAGCTGTGAGGAAGTCATTTATACGAGCTCTTTGGAAAACAACCATTTTGTCTGCCCGTCCTGCAAATATCACTATCCTCTGACCGCCTGGCAGCGAATTGAGCTGCTGACCGACGAGGATGGCTTTACGGAAATCGACCCGGCGCTGCATTCCTATGATGTACTGTCTTTCGGCGGTGATCAGTCTTATGCGCTGAAACTCACCTCTGCGGAGGAGAAGACCGGTTTGCGGGAAGGCGTGGTGACGGGCAAGGCGGTTCTGCAGGGCTGTGAGTACTTTCTGGCGGTGATGGATTTCCGGTTTATGGGAGCCAGCATGGGCTCCGCCATCGGTGAGAAAATCACCCGGATGCTGGAAATCAGCTGCCAGGAGCGCAGGCCGGCAGTGATTGTAACTGCCAGCGGCGGCGCCCGTATGCAGGAGGGCATTCTCAGTCTGATGCAAATGGGCAAAACCTCCGGTGCCGCCATGCGTATGGATGAGGCCGGGCTGCCCCTGATTATCATCCTTACCGACCCGACCACCGGAGGGGTGACTGCCAGTTTTGCTTCTCTGGGCGATATTATTCTGGCAGAACCAAAAGCCTTGATTGGCTTTGCCGGTCCACGGGTGATTAAACAGACCACCCAGACTGACCTGCCGGAGGGGTTCCAGAGTTCTGAATTCTTGCTTAAACACGGTTTTATCGACCGCATCGTGGAACGCAAAGACCTGCGTCATGAACTGGCGCTGTTGTTTAAATATCTGGGTTTCGGGCATGGAGTTTAAGCCTATACTGCAGAGATTCTCCCGTCCGGTCCCGCAGGTGCAAATCAAGCGCTGGTACAACGGACTGCTGTTGCGCAGCACAAACTGGCTGGGGGATTTATTGATGACTCTCCCGGCAGCGTATCAGCTGCGGCGGCAGATTCCGGAAGGCTGCGGTTTGTTTGTTCTGGTATCTAAACCCTTGGCGGCGTTGTGGCGGGCCTGTCCGTGGGTGGATGTGGTGATCCCGATGGCGCATAAGCGCATCACCGGTTCGGAAATCCGCCTGGTTCAGCGTCTCTGGCCGGGGGTGGCAGTCGTAATGCCGAATTCTTTCGGTTCGGCCTGGGATGTCTGGCGCTGCCGGACTCCTGTTCGCATCGGCCGGGCCGGGCGGATGCGCTCCCTGATGCTTACGCATACCTTGCCGTGCTGGCCGCGGCAGCCAGGCCGGGCAGAGATGCATCAGCTATCGTATTACCTGGAATTGGCTTCCGCGCTGGGTGAGGTGGAGCTGACCGCAGAATGTCCGCCTTTGCAAGTCTCAGCTGAGGCGGCCGAGAAAGCCGGTATCCATCGCGGGGAGGGTTGGCTGGCGCTGGCCCCCGGGGCGGCGTACGGACCGGCCAAACAATGGCCGGCGGCGAATTTTGCCACCCTGGCCCAGAGATGGCATCAACGCGGCGGCAGGGTGGTTCTGCTGGGGGCCGGCAAGGAAATCGGCGCAGCCCGGGAAATCAGCCGGAGTTGCCCTGCGGCCTTGAATCTGGCCGGGCAGACTAGCCTGGAGGAATTGATGTCAATCTTGGCCAATGTGGACTTGCTGGTCGCCAATGACAGCGGTGCGATGCATCTCGCGGCGGCTTTGGGGACATCCGGAGTCGCGATTTTTGGTTCCACAGACCCGGTTGCCACCGGTCCTTTGGGAGCTCCCTGGCGGATTCTGGCTGCAAGTGTGGCCTGCAGTCCTTGTTTTCAGCGCGAATGTCCCCTGGCCGGGGCACAACAATATGCCTGCCTGCATGAAATCCGTCCGGAGGCAGTCCTGGACGAACTTCTGCAGCTGCTTTAACCGCGCCGGGGCTGACGCAGCTTGCAGGCCGGAATAAATAAACAATATGATCAAAGCAAATTTTCATACTCATACCTGGCGTTGCAAACATGCTACCGGTTGCGTTGCAGATTATTGTCAGATGGCTGTGGAGCAGGGTGTTACGGTGCTGGGATTCAGCGAGCATTGCCCACATCCGGACGGGCGCTGGCAGGCGGTCCGGATGCAGATGGATGAGCTGCCTGAATATCTGGCGGAGATTGCCGCCGCCCGGCGGGATTTTCCCCAGTTGCGCATCTTGTCCGGCCTGGAATGTGAATGGGTGCCGGAGTTTGAAGAGACTCAGCGCGAGTACTTCCTGAAGGAGATGGGCTGTGATTTTCTGGTCGGTGCCGCGCATTCTTATCTCCATGACGGGGTGTTTGAGTCTGCTTACGGGCGGCAGTTGACGGCAGCGGACCTGCGGGCCTACGCTGATTATACCGTCCAGTCGATGCGCACAGGATTATACGCTTTCTATGCCCATCCGGACTTGTTCGCCATGTCGATCTGGGAGTGGGACCGCGCTGCCGATGAATGCAGCCGGACCATTCTGCAGGCCGCAGAAGAGTACCGCGTGCCCTTGGAAATCAATGCTTATGGATTGCGCAAGCCGGAAAAAGAATACTCCGATGGCCCGCGCCGGATGTATCCGGTCCGGCAATTCTGGGAATTAGCTGCGGAATATCAGGTCAGTGTAGTAGTCAGCTCTGATGCACATCAGCCCGAGGATGTCTGGGGAAATACCGGGGAATGTACCCAGATTGCCCAGAATCTCGGTCTGCGAGTAGTTAATGACCAATATGAAACCTGGCTGTATGGGGCTGGCAGCCGCGGAGGCGTAAAATGAGGTGTCTGAGCATCGAACCGCTTAGCGGTGCTGCCGGTGATATGATTCTCGCCAGTCTGCTGGACCTTGGCGCTGATCAGCAGATGATTGTCGAAGGACTTAAAAGTGCCGGGCTGCAGGACTTTGAGCTGCAGTTTACCCGCAAACGCTGCCCCCATGGCATCGTCTGCGGCTATCTGGAGGTCCTGACCAGCGAAAATACCCACGACCACGAGCACAGCCATGAGCATGAGCACAGCCACGAGCATGAGCATAGCCACGAGCACAACCACGAGCACAACCATGAGCATGCCCACGACCACAGTCATGCTCACGACCACAGTCACGACCATGAACATAGCCACGGCCATAATCACGCTGACGAGGCTTCCTGTGCCCGGCCGCACAGCCATCGTGGTCTTGCTGAGATTTTGTCCCTGCTCAGGAGCAGCAAGATGCCTGCCCGGGCCATTGCCCGGGCGGAGAAGATATTTCGGCGTCTGGCGGATGCGGAAGCCGCCATTCATGGTGTCAGTCCGGAGGAGATTCATTTTCATGAAGTTGGTGCGGTTGATTCCATCGTCGATATCTTCGGTACCTGCCTGGCCCTGGAATACCTGCAAATAGAGAAGATTTTCTGCCCCATGCATAAAGTCGGCTACGGGACAGTGCGCTGTGCGCATGGGGTGATGCCGGTCCCCGCGCCGGCGACTGCCAAGCTGCTGGAAGGATTTCCGGTTACTCGTCTGCCGCTGCAGTCGGAATTGACTACGCCGACAGGTGCCGCTATCCTGACTGCATTGTCCGAGGGACAGTATTGCCGGGGTGAGCAGCGGATACTTGCCAGTGGCTATGGTCATGGTCGCAAAGAATTCCCTGAGTTGCCGAACATCATCCGCTCCATACTGCTGGAAGTCGAGCCCGACAGCCAGGAAACGCGCTGGAGCCGTGACAGAATCGTGGTTTTGGAATGTGAGATCGATGACCAGACAGGTGAAAGCCTGGGTTTTTTACAGGAGCAGCTGCTGGCCGGCGGGGCTCTGGATGTATGTTTCTGGCCGGCGCAAATGAAAAAAAACCGCCCCGGGACACATCTGCAGGTTCTTTGTGCGCTCGGGCATGAAGGAGCCTTGGCCGAAATCATCCTGGCTCAGTCCAGCAGCACCGGGGTGCGGGTCCGGGAAAGTGGACGCCTGATACTGCCGCGCTCCGCCTGCGAGCTGATGACTGAATGGGGGCCGGTACGGGCTAAAAAAATTATCCGGCCCGGCAATAAAATTGAGGTTCAGGCGGAATTTGATTCTGCCCGGGAATTGGCCTTGCGTCTCGGCCTGCCGTTGCGGCAGATTCTGGCACAGTCCGAGCAGTGGGAATGATTTCGGCTGCCGCAGATAATATTGCCGGCCTGCTGTGCTGAGCGCATTCCAGGGTGTTTATGCGTAGAAGATGCTGGTGGACAACGCTTCTTGTCTTTATCCCGGGGTTGTTCCTGCTGCTCCGGGTCAGCAGCTGGCTGACGGCTGAATTCTGGCTGGATGAAGCCGCCTGCCTGCATTATTTTTGCCTGGGCGAGGGCGCCACTTTCGGAAATATTTTCCGGAACTATGAGTATGCCAACAACCATATCCTCTTTACGGCTATAACCTGGCTCTGGGTCCGGCTGTTTCCGAGCGGTGCCGAATGGCTGTGGCGTCTGCCGGCGTTGTTCTGTTACTGGCTGGCAATCATCCTTACGGGGACAGTCTGGCGGCGCTGGCTGGGGAAACGCCTGGCTTTCCTCGCAGCTTTGAGTCTGGCGGTAAGCCCGGTATGCAGCGCTTTTGCCTGGCAGCTGCGGGGGTATTCCTTGAGTATGTTGCTGGCAGTGCTGGCGTTTACCGGACTGCAGTTTTTTTTACAGGGGCAGACACGCCGGGGGCAGATATTGCTGTGCCTTGCGGCTTTGGCCCAGCCGCTGACCATGCCCAGCGCAGGGCTGCTGACTTTTGCTTTCGCCGGCAGCATGGCAATTCTGCTGCGGCAACGCGGTTGGCCCGGGAAAAAAATATTCCTGGCCTGCATTCCGATGCTGTTGCTCACCCTGCTGGGGACAGGATATTACCTGACCTTTGGCGAGCAGCTTGCCCGGGCTGCCAGCAATGCTGCCAACATCGCAGCCTTGCGCTGGAATGCCTGGCTGGTGGCACGCCATTTATGCCTGGCGATGCTGGTGCACCTGGGATTCCTGCTGTTCTTGTTCATCCGGCACCGCCCGGACCGCGCCTGGAGCCCGGGAGGAAACGGTGAGAAAACCTGCCGGTGGCGCGTTTCTCCGGGGCTGGCAGTCATTGGCAGCAGTAGCGTCTGTATTCTGGCGGTGTTGCTGCTCAGCCTCGGCCGGCAAGTGCCGTTTCCCCGCAATTTTCTGCTCTTTTTCCCGGTGTTTACCTTGGCTACGGCATTGCTGCTGCGGGAGCATCTTGGCGCCCGCCGATTTCCTTTCTGGAAAGCGATGCTGGGGATACTCGGCTTTGCCTGGCTGAGCGAATATTGCTGTCAGCAGCTGATGTTGCGGGAATTGCGCACGGCGGCTGTCCGGCCCCATAATCTTCTCTATCAGTATTATCGCGGCATGAGCGACAACCGGACTATTGTAACTGGCCTGGCGAAAGGACATTTTTCGCCGGCGAGACATGTCGCCCTGGTCAGCAACAACGATGTGCATACTGCTTTCTGGTATTGGCGCCGTTGCGGTCTGCCGGAGGAATCCTTGTACAGCCTCAATGAATGGCGCAGCAGCGGAGCAGCCCGGCAGCAGCAGCAAAAAATCATTTTCTTCTGGGCTCGTCATGACGAGGAGGCCCAGGAGTTGCTGACCGCGACCGGCCGGCAAGCGCCGTTGCCGGCAGTGCAGGAGTTCCCGCGCCGTACGCTGTATGCCAGTATGCCGCCGTAAGTTCCGGACGGTTATGTCCGTTGCAGCAGCGCGGCATAAGCGCCGTCGTGTTCCGAGGTGGGCAGCAATTGCTGCTCCTGGAGCAGGATAAAACCAGGCTGGTGCAGTAAAAAGGTTTGCACTTGCCGGGTATTTTCTTCTGGCTCCAGACTGCAGGTGCTGTAAACCAGGCGTCCGCCCGGCCGCACCAGCGGTGCCGTAGCCGCCAGAATCTGTTCCTGCAGTTGCACCAGTTCGCGGAGCTTGTTCTCAGTGAAACTCCAGCGCACATCCGGTCGGCGGCGGACCACCCCGGTGTTGCTGCAGGGCACATCCAGCAGCAACGCATCCAGACTGCCCGGGGGCAGGTCGGGCCGCAAGGCATCGCCCGGCGCGATATCGACGTTATTCCAAGAGCAGAGGTTTTCCCGGACCCGGCGCAGGCGGGCGGCAGAACGGTCCCGGCAGAACAGCCGTCCCTGCCCCGCCAGGCTCTCAGCCAGCAGCAGTGCTTTGCCGCCGGGGGCGCAACAGAGATCGCCCACCGTTTCGCCCGGCTCGACTGCCAGCATGGCCGGAGCCAGCAAGGTTGAGGGGTCCTGGACATAGAATCCTCCCCCCGGACGCATAATCTCAGACAGATTGGCGCCCTGGAGCCGGAACAGCCGGCAGTCTGCCGCCCAGGGAACCGGCGGCAGCTCCTGCAGCCCGGCCGGAGCCTCCCGAGGGGCGTTATGCCGGGCCCGAAGGATGACTTCGGCCGGCTGCTGGAGGATAGCAGCCAGCTCTGTCAGAGCCGGGCCCGGAAGCATTTTTTGCCAGCGCTGGTACAGCACTGCCGGCAGCTCCAGCTGCACTGCGGCAGGTGCGCTGGCCAGCAATTCGGCCAGCTGGCCCTGCTCCTGCAGGGCGACGATTTTGCGTAGCAGCGCATTGCCGAAAGCCGCTTCGGCGGGGCTGTGGCGGCGTTTGATATATTCAGTTGCGGTATCGACGATGACCGGCGGGGGCAGTCCGTTCAGCCAAAGCAGTTCCGCCAAAGCCCACCAGAAGACCCTGCGGGAGCGGGGGCGCAATTTGCCGGTTCGGAAAGTATCAAGCAGGAAATCCATGGAGGCCCGGTGCCGGCTGATGCACAGCAGGATGTTATGCAGTAACGCACCAGCGTCGGAGTTGCTCCGCTTCGGCAGCGGTTCGCCGTTCTGACAGGCTTCCAGGACAGTATAGGTGCTGGCCAGAATCTGTTCGGCGGGCGAAACCGCAGCTTCCGGACCGGAAAAAACTTTTTTTTGCAGACGCATTTTTAGTCTGTGTCTCTTCGACTTTCCGTCGTCAGGGGTTATAGTAATATAGTTGCCATGCAAGGATAGAGGTATTCTGCATAAAGTAACCCGTTTTCAGGTAAAAACGAACCAGCAATCGGGGGGAATCATGAAAAAAATTTCACAAATGCAAATTTTATTGGTACTTGTCGGTTCTGCGCTGCCGGTTTTGCTCAGCTGCGCCAACCTTGGTGCGACTGAGCCAGTGCTGGCTGGAGGCAATTATCGCAGCCCGTCTTCCAGCACGCAGGTTGCCCCCCGCGAGCCCTTGCCGGCGCAAAGCAGCACGGTGATGCAGAAATACGACGACAGCCAGCTCAATCAGGAACTGGCCAAGTTGCGGGCGGACTTGCGGATTTTGCAGGAAGAAAACCAGAAATTGCAGTTCCGGGTCGAGAGCCTTGAGAAGGACAGCTTGGCCAAGGATGCCCAGATGAAAGAGCTGCAGAGTCTGTTGTCGGTGTTGGACGGGCAGGTTGCTGCAGCGGACAAGACTTGGAGCGCACGCATGGAGACACTGAAGCAGAGCATGGATGCCGAACGCTCCCAGCGTCAGAAGCAGCTGGAAACCTTGAGCAGCAATGTGGCTACAGAGTTGTCAAAGGTACGGCAGCCGCCGCCGGCAACTCCTGTTGCTTCCGGACAATACAAGGAGATT
>JAAZIZ010000368.1 GCA_012800565.1 Lentisphaerota bacterium | reverse complement strand
GGGGGGGGAAAGAAGGCGCACTCCTGGTGTAATATGCCACCAAAATCAGAACCCGTTACGCTGTACAGTAAAATTGCCTGTTACCTTGGCCGCGAAGCGGCAAAAGCGCTGAAAGCGCGCGATATACCAGCCCAGGGCCGCGCCGCCCTGGGTAAGCGTCCCCCGAAATTGCAGGCACGCTGGAAGCGTGCCACATAGTAAACCCGAAAGATGGATTTCATTGCCCGGCAACCTTTACCCCCTGCTGCTGCCGGAAAAGCATTATTCACTGCAGCAGGAACCGCAAATCCTCCAATTGCAGCGGCAATCCTTTTTGTGGTGCTTCTGCGAGCAATGTGCTGGCCAGGCTTCTCTTTGCCTCCTGCATCTGCAGGACTTTCTCTTCGACGGTGTCTTTTGCAATCAGCCGATAAGCGAAGACCGGCTTCTTCTGGCCGATGCGATAGGCACGGTCGATAGCCTGGCTCTCTGCTGCAGGATTCCACCACGGATCAAGCAAAAAGACATACTCCGCCGCAGTAAGATTCAGACCCGTGCCGCCGGCTTTCAGGCTGATCAGAAAAAACAAAGTCCGGGGATCATTCTGGAATTGCTGGACCAGTTCGCCGCGGTTCTGGGTCTGCCCATCGAGATAGCAGTACTGCAGCCCCTGCTGCTGCAAGTGCGGTTCGAGCAGACGCAGGAACTTACTGAACTGGGAAAAAATCAACGCTTTCTGCCCTGCTTCCGCCAAAGTATGCAGACGTTCCAGCAGAACTTCCAGTTTGGCAGAAGGCTGGGAAGCGAGCCTGGCGTCCAGCAGCCCGGGATGGCAGGCCGCCTGCCGCAGACGCAGCAGAGCCGCCAGAGCCTTGAGCTTTCCGCCGCCGGATTCAGGCGTCTGCAGCAGTTCCTGGCGGTAAAATTCCTTCAACTCAGCATAGCTCTGCTGTTGCGCCTCATCCAGTTCACAGAACAGTACTTTTTCCGTCTTGACCGGCAAATCTTTGGCCACGTCAGCCTTTGTCCGCCGGAGCAGGAAAGGATGGATAGCCCGGCGCAGCCTGACAGCCTGTTCTTCGCTTAAATCATAAACGATTCGGCTGCAGCCGGCCAGAAATTTCTCCCCCAGCAGGCCAGGATTCAGGAATTCCAGCTGGGAGAAGAGCTCGCTCAAGCGGTTCTCGATTGGTGTTCCGGTCATCGCCAGACGATGCTCTGCCTTGATGGTCCGGACAGCCTTGGCAGTTGCGCTGTCGCTGTTTTTGATAGCCTGTGATTCATCCAGGATGCAATAATCGAATTCACAGCGTGCCAGCAGTTCCACGTCGGCGCGCAAAGTGCCGTAGGTAGTCAGCAGCAGGTCCGACTGCTGCAGTTCTGTCAATATCCGCTCCCGCCCGGGCCCGGCATAACATCTGCAGCGCAAAGCCGGAGCGAAGCGGGCCGCCTCAGACATCCAGTTGAAAAGCAGTGATTTTGGCGCCACAATCAGCGAGGTCTTCCCGGTTCCGGACTGCTTCTGCCAGCACAGCAGAGCGAGAACCTGCACGGTTTTGCCCAGGCCCATATCATCCGCCAGGCATCCCCCCAGGCCGAGGTCACGCATAGTCAGCAGCCAGCCCAGACCATCCTGCTGATAGGGACGCAGTGTTCCCTGAAACCCCTCCGGAGGCAATTGCGGCTGCGGCACCGGCGGATGCTGCAAAGCCTCCGCCACCGCCGTGAATTGTCCATCGGCATCCTGCAGCCGTTCGCGCAACAGAGCCTGGACCAGCGCGGCCTGCCGCCGCTGCAAGAGGATGCGCTGATCGCTGGTCTCACCGATTTCAGTCAGGGCGGTGAATTTTTCCAGCCATTCCCGGGGCAGGATTCCATAAGTGCCGTCATCCAGCCGGACACTGCTGGTGCCACGCTGCAACGCCTGCAGCAATTTCGGCAGCGGCATTTTCTGCCCTTTGAAATCGACCTCACCGTTAATTTCGAACCAATCCAGGCCAGCCCCCTTGACCATGGCCTTTTTTTCGCCCGGCTTGCAATATGTCCTGCCGGCAGCCGTTACCAGCCAGTCTTCCATGACCAGCGCCAGTACAGCGTCTTCCAGTTTAGCCGGCAGCAGACGATATCCGTCGGCACCCTTCCTGCCCTTGGGATAAAAGCCGAGCTGGAGCAGGCGCTCCTGCAGGCCGGCTTCAGCCTCGAAATCGCGTTCCAGAACCTGGTTCAGGCTGTTTCCGGGCAATCTTGCCTGCTGCTCAGTTGCAGTACAGCGCCGACCCTCATAGTCGAAGCTGAGATCGGCATGCAGCTGCTCCCGGCCGGCAAATTTGTATTCATCGGTTTTGACAAACAGCACCCCATGCACCTGTACCCGGCGTACCTCGCAGCGCAATTCCCGGGGCCAGAATTTATCCTCGGGATTGCCGGCCAGGAACAGCGAGCGAGCCAGGGCCAGGGCTTCAGAATAAGTCCGGGTACGGGCTTTGATCTGCTGTTTGGCGGCCTGCCACAATTCCCAGGCGATCCCCTCCGCACCGGCAAAATGCAGCTGAAACAGGCATCCGCCTGCTACCGCCGCACCGCACAATCCCAGCCACCTGATTTCCTCCAGCGCGAACGTGCGTTCTGCAGTCTGCATTCTGGCCAGAATCTCATAATGCCCCTGCTGCTTCGGGACGAAAGAGAATTCCAGTTCAGCAGCAAACACTTCAGGAATCTGAAGCCTGTGAAACTGCCGCCCCTGAGAGCCCCCAGGAGCCCAGCGCAGATAACGCGAACCAGCCTGCAGAGCAAAAAATTCCTGCAGAGCGCCATTTCGCAGCTTGAATTCATTCCCGCTGGTATCAGGCAGCGCCTGGCGGCTGCGCAACAGCAGCGCCAAGGTTTGAAAATCCGTCCTGGAGAATACCTGGCTCCCCGCTTCAGGATAAAAAGGGCGGCAGCTGGCTTTGCCGTCAGGATGCTGCTGCCTCCACCAGGCCTCCAGACAGAGAAAGTCATCTTGGCCAGACAGCTTGTCCTCGCACAGGACATACAGGATTTCCGGGCTGTCGCAAGCGGGATTGAGTCCCGGCAGTACTGGCTCCGGCGCAGGCACTCTGCGGCGCAACCGCATATTCATCCGCGGCTCCTGGGCGGCGTCATCAAGCGGAGGCCGGCGGAGGCCGGGCCGATATGGCTCCAGCAGCTGGTAATCCGGCTCCTGGTCTGCCGCAGCAGGAGACGGCGTGGACAGAGAGATTTTGCCGGCTACGCATTTACGCAGGGCCTTGCGCAAGTCTCCCTGACTGTCAGCCAGCAACAGCGCAGCCCAGAGATGTGCGCAGAGTTGCCCGGTTTGAAAATTCTCACAGGAGCAATTGGGGACAAGTCGGTTGCGGGACACGTGCCAGGAGGCCTCCGCACCGCCTGCATCCAGGATTTCCACTCGCAGATCTTCGTCGCTGCCAAAGACTCCCTGAACCAGGCCCCGTTGGAACAGCGCCTGCCCCTGCTCCTGAACAGCGGGAGAAAAACATTGCCCGAATTTATTCAACATGTTACCGGCAATCAGCTGCAGCCGCAGCTTGCTATTTCAGACGAACTATAGTCACCCCCGCGCCGCCGGAATCCTCAAAATCTTTTCCCAGGCGAAAATCCCTGATATGCTTCTGCTGCCTCAGCCAGGCGTGGATGCCCTGGCGCAGTTTTCCGGTCCCGAAGCCATGCACCACCCGCACCTCTTCCAGCTGGGCCAGGAGACTGGCATTCAGGAATGCGTCCAGGCGTTGAACCGCTTCCTCGACCCGCAGACCCAGCAAGTTGATTTCATGGCTGGTCTGACCGCGGACCCGGGGTTTGACTACCCGCACCGGCGGCGGTGCGGTCGGCTGGTCCGCCTCACGCGGGACTTGCAAATCTGCAATATTCAGCATAACGGGTATATCATTGACGGTAACAGTCACTTTGCGCCCGTGGTCAGGAACCGCAGTGATCCGGCCATGCGCAGCAAGTTTTTCAATCCAGACTTTCTGGCCTGGCACGACAGAAGCCGGAGGCAACGGCTGGATTGGCGCAGCAGTATAGCTGGAGCCGGATTCATAAATGCGCTCTTTCTCAGCAATCACCTTGCGGGCCTTCTCCACCGCAGCATCAACCTGGGCCCGGGGCGGGGCGGCAGCAACCTTATTGGCGCCCTGGGCGCTCTCGCGAATCTCCCGCAAGGCATTCTCGACATCACGGCGGGCATTGCTCACGATGGCCTCGGCCTGTTTGAATGCGTTATTCAAGATGCGCTTGCGTTCGCGCTGCAGTGCCTCCTGTTGCTGCTTCAAGGCGCTGCGTTCGCGCACCAGCTCGGCGTGCGTCTCCTTGGCCTGGGCTGAGCGTGAGGAGAGCTGGTGCTGCTCCGCCTCCATGGTCGCCAGCATATCTTCAAGGCGCAGATGTTCCTGGGACAGCATCCCCTCGGCAGTCTCCAGGACTGCCTGAGGCAACCCCAGACGCCGGGCGATATGCAAAGCATGACTGGCACCGGGACGACCAATATCCAAGGCGTACTCCGGCTGCAAAGTCTCGGTATTGAAGCGCACCGCCGCGTTGACCATTTCAGGGTGGCTGTGCACATAATTCTTGACCATGCCCAGATGGGTAGTAGCGATGGTCAGGGTCTTGCCTGGCAGCAAGGCCTGCAAGATACCACAGGCAATGCCGCCGCCTTCCAAGGGGTCGGTTCCCGCCCCCAGTTCATCCAGAAGCACCAGGGAACGGCCCCGGGCGGCCTGCTTGATAATTGCGGCGATATTGGCGATATGGGCGCTGAAAGTACTCAGATTTGCCTGCAGGGACTGCTCGTCACCGATATCCGCCAGGATATTATCGAAGAGGCAAAACAGGCTGCCGTCCTCCACTGGTACCGGGAAGCCGCTTTGCGCCGCCAGCACCAGCAGTCCGACCGTCTTCAAGGCTACGGTCTTCCCGCCGGTATTCGACCCGGTGATCACCAATGTCTTGACATCCTTGGGCAGGCTGAGATTCAGGGGCACAACTGTGCGGCCCTGTCCGTCCTGGCGAAACTGGGCCAGGAGCAGCGGATGCCTGGCGCCCTGCAGCTGCAGAACAGGCCCGAAAACGGGCAGATGGCAGGAGTAATCATGCGCCCAGCGCGCAACTGCGACGGCGGCATCCAGCTCCGCCAGAATTTCCTGATTGCGGCGAAAATGCGGCAGATGCTCGCGGACCCGGGCACTGAGTTCTGCCAGGATGCGCCGGACCTCATCGCGTTCCTGCAGGCGCAGGCTGACGAGTTCATTCCCCAGCGGCAGAGTTACACTGGGCTCCACAAACAATGTCTGGCCGCTGTTGGAGTGATCGTGGATCAAACCGGACAGAGCATTCTTGGCCTCGCGCCGGACCGGAATCACAAACCGGCCATTGCGGGAGGTGACAAATTTTTCCTGCAGCACCTCATCAAGCTCAATATTTTTGAGCAGTTCCTCCAGGATGCGCTGGATACGTCGTTCCAGATTGCTGCTGGAACGGCGCAGGGCACGCAAGTTATCGCTGGCGGAATCCAGCACAGAACCGTCATGGTCCAGACTGCGCTGCAATGCCTTCCGCAACTCCGGGCAAGGCTGCAGGGCATCACCCAATCGGCTCAGACAGACAAATTTCCGGTTGTCGGGTTCCCGCAGGAATGCTGCCACTTCAGCCACCGTATCCAGCTGTGAACGGCAGGCCAGCAGGTCCTCGCCCGGCAAAACTGCAGCACCAGGCGCGACCCGTGCCAGAATTTCGCTGAGGTCTTCGGCATGCAGTCCTGGCAGGCTGCACTGGCTGTCCAGCAATGCCAGCAGATCGGCATACAAATCCCGGCGCGACTGCACCTCCGCCAGAACAGTTCCAGGCCGGGAGCGCATAATGACCTGACGGCCAGCCGGACTCTGCACATAGCCGGCAATCAACTCCAGCAGCTGATGGTATTCCAAAACTGACAGCGAGTGTTCAGACATCGCGGGAACGCCCTCCCCGGGTACGGGAATCCGTTGCCGGCCTGCCCGAAGCCGCACCCGGACGGTTGCCCGGACTGCGGCGGGCAGAGCGCTCGTTGCGCTGCTGTTCCGGGCTCCGCGCCGGCGGACGCGCGGCGCGCGGCCTGGAGTCAGGCGATACTTTTGCGGGCTGCGGACGCACGGGGGAATCTTTTGCCTCTCCGCCCGGAATTCCCGCTGGAATGCCGCCTGAGGCTTCGCGGGGCCGGCGCGGCAGAACAGTGGCAGAGATTTTGCGCAAAGCCTCGACCTCTTCGCTGCTGAGATGTCTCCAGGAGCCGGTGGGCAAATCCCCCAACTCCACGGTTCCGAAAGCCACCCGCTGGAGTTTGCTGACCTGGAGACCGACGGCTTTGCAGATACGCCGCACCTCTCGCTTCTTGCCCTCGCAGAGGGTCAGCAGCAACTCCGCATGTCCGCGGAAATGACCGCATTGTTTGACTGCCTGGGGCTGCAGGAATTCTCCATCATCAAAGACGCCGTTAAGCATCCGGCGCCGTATTTCAGTAGTGAACGTTCCTTCGCAGGATACCCGGTATTGTTTCGGAACCTGCCGGGAAGGATGGGTCAGCGCCTGGGCCAAATCACCGTCGTTGGTCAACAGCAGCAGCCCTTCGCTGTCACGATCGAGCCGCCCGACTGAGAACAGCCGTCCGAAGCGGTCCGGAACAATATCGAAAACCAGCTTCCGGGCATGCACATCACGAGCGGAACAAGTGTACCCGGCTGGCTTATGCAACAACAGATAGACTTTTTCCTCTTCGCCGACCTTGCGCCCCTCAAAAGTCACGCTGTCTTTCTCAGGGTCGATATTCATAGCGGGCGTCAGCACGGCCTGACCATTGACACACACCCGCCCCTGGGCAATGAGTTCCTCGCAGCGGCGCCGGGAGGCGATGCCGGCCGCAGCCAGGAACTTGGCCAGGCGCACACCGTCTTTTTTCGCTTCTTTCATAGAGTCCCCTTTAACCGGCAGGCCGGTGCTTGCAAGCCTGCTGTCACCTTCCGCCTCCTGAGCAACTGTGGCATTGGGATGCAGTCAATCGCCCGCCAGGATGTTCCTGATCTTGCGGGCCAAGTCCGCCATCCGGTATGGTTTACGCAGGAAGCCGACTGCGCCGGCATTAAGCACCTCCTGGATTTCATCCTCGGAGACATAGCCGCTGGAGAGCAGCACCTTGACCCCGGGATCAATAGTCTTCAACAGGAAGAATGCTTCCGCCCCACTCATGGTGGGCATAATCATATCCAGCAGCACCAGGTCAATCTGGCCTGGGTTGCGGCGATAAATCTCCACCGCTTCCTGGCCGTTTTCCGCCAGCAGCACCTGGTAACCCAGTTCCTGCAGCATAGCGCTGATGACATCCCAGATCATATCCTCGTCATCAACCAGCAGAATGGTCTTGCCGAGAGCCTCTGCACCATCCCAGGCGACCGTACTGCCCGACTTGGCCTGCGCTTCCGGCAATTGCGGCAGCAGCAACCCCAGGCCCATGGCAAAATCCTGCTGATTGAGCAGAACCACGCCGGAATGGGAGGCGGCAATTCCAGCCCAGCGCAGCACCTGAGGCAGCGAGAAAGGCAACGGCAGTTTCGCATCCAGGCAATCCAACAGGGTCTGCCCCTGCAGCAGCTGCTCGATCTGAACCTTGGCCCGGAGGATACCCAGCAGCACATAATGCCCATTCGGGCAACTGAGGTTCAGCCCCGCCCGGAGCTGCTGCGTCAACTCAATCTTGCGGGCCTGGATATGCCAGTCACCGCCGGGGCATTCATGCTGCAGCATCTCCCACATTTCCGCCAACATCCCCTGCAGCTGGAAAGCCTCGCCAAGGATATTGATTCCCTCCGGCACCTGCACTTCCAAGGAAAATCCGGGTGGCAGGACTTTCCGGAATTTGCTGGCACTGCCCTGGAGCAGGGGCAGGAGCTGTAAAGGCTCGAAAACCTTGCGGGTGTCCTCCAGCAACGCTGCGACATCCTGAACCGCCTTGTGCATTTCCAGGCTCAAGTCCCGGCTTTTGGCAGAATACCCAGCCAGTCCGCTCTTGCCCTCCAATTCATCTGCAAGCAGGTCCTGGTAATTTGCCACCGCCACCAGACGGCGGTCCAGAAAATCGCACAGTCCCAGCATCAGCTGCGGCAGCGCATCCTGGCTGGGCAAAGCGGAAAAATCTGCGGCCTGCAAATCGGACGAGTTTTTATCCATGGTCTTACTCCTTGACGAAAGCTGGTGCGAACGGGAAGCTGCCCAGCTGTGCCGGCAATCTGGCTGCGACCGGCAGGGACAATTCGTCTGTAATGCCCCGGCGGGCATAATGCCAGCCCAAGCCAGCCACCATTGCGGCATTGTCACCGCAGTATTTAGGCTCGGTCAGCAGCAGCTGGCGGCCGATTCCTGCGGCCGCCTCGTGCATCCGCCCTCGCAGATAGCTGTTGCAAGCCACACCGCCGCAGAGACACAGTAATCTGGCTGCGGTTTCCTGGGCCGCCAGGATGGTCTTGCTGACCAGCACCTCCATCACTGCACGCTGATAGCTGGCCACCACATCGGCCAGTTCCTGGCTGCTTAGCTGACGCCCCCGCACGGCATAGAGCAATGCAGTTTTCACGCCGCTGAAGCTGAATGAAAAGCGCAGTTCCGGGGGAACCGGCCGACCGCCGCTCCTGCGCAGTCCCTGAGGAAAAGCAAAGGCATGAGGGTCGCCGTCTTTGGCGATACGGTCAATCACCGGCCCGCCGGGATATCCCAAGCCCAAAATCTTGGCTGCTTTATCAAGTGCTTCGCCCGCCGCATCATCCAGAGTGGCTCCCAGAATTTCCGCCCGTCCGTCGGCAGCAATCAGCACCAAAGCGGTATGTCCGCCCGAGACTACCAGGGCCAGGACCGGGAAATTAGCGCTGTCGGCCAGCAGCTCCGGGTGTTCCAGGAAAGCACCGTAAATATGTGCCTCAAAATGGTTGATTCCCAGCAGAGGTATCTTTCTGCAGGCCGCCAGGCCTTTGGCGTAGGCGTTTCCCACCAGCAATGCCGGAATCAGTCCTGGCAGGTTGGTGACCGCAACTGCCGACACCGCATCGATGCCGAGTCCTGACTGGGTCAGCGCCTCGGCCACTACAGGAGTGATATTGCGCAAATGTTCACGTGCGGCAAGCTCCGGAATCACCCCGCCGTAACCGGCATGAAGCTTCACCTGGGAAGCGACTACACTGCCCAGCACCTGATGCCCGGCTCGGACCACGGCCGCCGCAGTCTCGTCACAACTGCTCTCTATGCCTAAAACAATCATATTGTATCAAGAAATCGCCGGACCTGCCGGCTAAGCTGACATAAATCGACAGGCTCCGGGCCTATGCTCAAGCCGGGAGTCGCCGCCCAGGCGGCGGGGCAATCGATCCGCCCATGGGTGCCTTTGGGCCGGGAACAGTCCCAGCTGGTACTCAGAAAGGGAATCTGCCAAAACAGCTCGCAGGGGTCAAAGCCGATTTTATTGTGGATATCGACATGGCTGGCATAGTCGGGTGCCTCCCTGGCCTGCTCCCACCATGGATAGGCAAACCAGGCTCCGGGAGCAGCCGTCAGCACCAGCTCACCGCTTTCCTCCGCCGGGAGTCCGAGCGTGGCCGGCTCCGAAACCGTGTCCACCCCCGGGCAGTCAGTGAAGAGCTCCCGCACTGTCGGGATATCACAGGCATCGGCCACGTACAAGTGCGCGACCTGGTGATCAACCATGGCGAAAGCCCGGCTGTCATACAAGTTCGGGTAGGTGGCTGCTGCCCCGACCCGGCGGGCGGAAAACAACCCCTGGGCCCGTAAAATCCGATTGGGGTACACCACTTGCCTGGCTGCACTGATGCCATAATCGCCCCAGACCAGAACTTCATAACCGAGGGCACGCGCACCAGACAGCAAAGTACGGAGGAGCGTGCCCAGGAACTGCAGTTCCCGGCTCACCGTCGGGTGCTCAGGCCCCAGTTTCTGCTGACAGTAATCCAAGTGCGGCAGATAAGTGGCCAGAAATTCCGGCCGGTGTCTCTGCAGCACCCAGAGTGTGGCCTGGCTGATCCAATCGCTTGATTTGCGGCTGGAGGCTGGCCCCCAGTAATGCTGCAGATCGAATTTCCGGCCAATGGCCTGCTCCAACTCAGCCTCCAATTCCGGGGGACGGCAATGGCAGGCCTGAATCATCCCGCCGTGATGGCGGTGCACCGGCGCCGGGCTGACCACAATATCACAGTTGTCGCCCAGGCTCTGCTGATGAAAAAGCACCGCCGCCCTGCCCCCTCGCTCCCGCAGACCATCCCAGATGCGCTGCCCCCGGACCAGACCGGCAGACTGATTCCAGAAATCCACTCTGCGGGTGCTGCGCTCGAAACGTCCGTTACAGACCACCTTATGCTGCATCGGGCTTTCGCCGGTGCGGAAAGTCGCCTGGGCAGTGCAGGTCACGGCGGGGAAGACGGGTGTCAGTGGCGCGAAAGTCAGGCCGGTGAGGCTGGCGAACTGCGGGCAACGGGCAAGCATCGCATAGCCCAAGCCGGCGCATTCAATACATAAAAGACCGCGGCCCATGGTACACCTTTCAGGACTGAGAGAAGTACTTGTTCAGCAGTATCCCCAAAGGCCAGAACAACAGCAGCACTACCATCACCGCCACAGCCCAAGTGCTGTCGAACAGCACAATCCAGCCGGCCTGCCAAGGCAGCAGAGAGCGCAGCCAGGAAGCAATCAATGCCCGCATCTGCTCCGGACGAATCGCGCGGTTATGGACTGAAAAGCCGGCATATCCCACCGACAGAAACGCAGCCAGGAAGCAGCACAATGACAACATGAAAGAGCCCGGGGTGATATCGGCGCGATAATACAGCAGCATTGGCAGGCTGAGCAGCCAGGCTATGACGAAGCAGTACAACGGGTAATAAATTCTGGCATCCGGAATCTGCTTGCGATTTTCTCCCTCGGCGAACCAGGTCACGCAGCCGACATAGGTAACAGTACCGACAAAAACCGGCAGTACCGCTGACTGCCAGCCCATGCTGATCGCCCCCAGCAACACACTCATGCCGCGGCACAGCCCCATGCTGATTGCCCCACCCCATAATCTCTTCTTCAGGAAAACATTGTATGACCATGCCAGCGCCACCAGCAGCAAGGTTCCCACGAACACCTGCCGGCTCACGCTGAGAGCTATAAGCACCCCCAGCACCAGGCAGAGCAAAAACGCCAGGGCTGCGCTGGAACTGGAAATCCTCTTGCTGGGCAACGGCCTTTTAGGGCGATGGTAGCGGTCTTCCGCCAAGTCTATCCAGTCGTTCTGAACCAGTCCCATGGCGTAAATCGCCAGCACTGCCAGCACCACCCGGCTCAAGTTCCAGAAATTGACTGTCTGAGTGCCGGCCAGCACTGCCACGCTGGCTCCGGCCAGGACATCCCCCGGCACAGTCAGCAGATTGGGCAGGCGGAACAGTTCCAGCCATGCCTGCAGACGAGCCGAACCGGTAGCCGTTTTTCTTCTTGCAAACAAACCCGTAGGAGCTTCCATTACATCATCCCTTCAATCTTCACGCGATTCCCTGAATTCAGTATTGCCCGATGCCGTCAGGCATTGTTATAACGCCACAACTCTTCCATGACCTGGAATTCTCCCTCAGAACGCCATGCCACCGTTTCAATCTGGAGCAATCTGAAATGCTCCCCGGTCAATTCCGGCAAAGTCTGGAGAAAATCCGCATCGCGTTGAAAACTTTCTTTTTCTTCCCCCTTGAACACGTAGCGCACCCGGTATGCGTTTTCCCGCCCCCTCTGCAGTGCCCGCAGCGGGAGCGCCGGCCCGGGCCGTTCAGTCCGGGGCAGCGCTTTGGTTTGCCCGCTGCCTTTGCGGACACGCTGCTGCAGGGAAGGCAGACAAGGAGGAGCGGGGAAAGGCAGAGCCGCGCCATTCAGCAGCTCTCGCACTGACTCCTCCAGCTGCCAGACCAGACGGAACTGTTCCTCCCGCAGTCGCAGACAGTCGATGATTTGGATTTCCCGGTTAATATCCATAATTCCGCTTACCGTAGAGCAGAAGCTGCTGTCGGTAAAGAAATGCTGAGCCTCACTCTGAGACAGCAGCAGGGTTATTCACCGGTAGTGCGTTGACTGGCAGCGCTTTTAGCGCTGCTCTTGGCGGCTGGCGCTGGCGTTGCCGCCGCCGCTGGTGCATCTTGCTTTCTGGCCGGCCTGACTGGTATGGATTTGCTGAATCCGGCTACCGGCAGGGGCGGCAACGGGAAAACAAAGACCCCGGGTTCGCCCACCAGTTCTTCGACCTGCGCCTCCAATTCTGCAATGCGCCGGTAGGCCTGCTCCCGCTCAGCCAGCAGCTCATCGACTTTGATGCGCGCCTCCAATGCAGCGCGGATAGTCTCCGCATCGGCCCGCATCACAATTTCCACAAAACTCAGGGGCGTGTTCCCTTTGGGTGATTTAGCCATTAAATTCATTCCTTAAGGTTTATAATCCGGGGACCGGTACAAAATCCACAGGCGTCAGGCAATCCCGGCGCAAATCAGCGCTCCTGCACAAGCCTGGTTCGGCTCTTCTCCGACAGCAATCGCGCTGCAAGTTTACGGTAACGGACGTGAAACAGCACTTCCGGAGCACAGTTTTCCACCAGCAGGGTCAGCTGTTCAGCCGTCAGCGTACGGTTGGCCAGCAGCATTTTCTGCAAATCGCTGGAGTCAAGTTTCAGCAGCTCTGCCCGAGTCCCCGGCAGCGTGCCGGGATTAAGGGCCAGAGCCTCAAGTATGGCCTGATTTCGCCCCTGGGCCAGGAATTTTCCGATGCCGTCATCCAGATCGGGATTGGCAGCCAAGGCTTGCCGTACCCCGGCATCGCTATCCTGGGCCAGGATTCGCTGCACTGGCAGGGGAAGCTGCTTTTTGCCGGCCAGCTCCAGGCGCAACGCGGGGACCTGGCTGCGGGCGAGGTCCTGCCATTGCTCCGCCGGCAGCTGCCCGTGCCGGGCCACCGCCAGCTGCACCTGAAAGTGGGGGCTGCCGGCCAGAATCCGCCAGATTTCCTCCGGCAGGTTCTTCCGCATGGCGATGGCCAGCTGTGAAATCAGTTCTCCTGACGCGGCCCAATTCTGCAGACAGGAGTAGGATAGACGGGGACTGAGCAGGGCCTTGAGATGAATCAGCAAATCCCAGTCATCACACAATGCGTATTGAATTTCCTCATCCAGGCGCTTCAGGTGCAGCAGTTCCGCCCGTACCAGCGGACTCGCATCCGAGCTCAGCACTGCCTGAATGCGCACACTGATGGCCGGATTGCCGGCCAAGGCCAGGCGCACCTCCACTTCCGGATCAGCTGCCAGCGCCAGCGCCAGCGGCCCGCTGGCATTCTTGCTGGCGGCCAAAGCCGCCCGCACTGCCGGCAGGCTGCTTTTGGCCAGGCGCTGCAGCTGTCCTCCGGTGAGGCGTTCATGGCTGGCCAGAATAACCAGCACTTCTGGATCGCCCTGCTCCAGCAAATCCTCCAGAATCCGCCCCGGGGTATTGGCCTGAGCAGCCAGGAATTTCCGGGTCGGCAGGCTGTTATCTGCCGCGGCCAGGTCGCGCAACAGTTGTATGGGTGCACCGCGGCGTCGCCAATTCTGGATGGCGTGGCGGCAATCCGCCAGAATCTCCTCCAGGAGTGCAGAAACGCTTTGATGAGAGTTGTCGTTCACTGGCAATGCCTGTGGGCGCAAAGGCGACTGACAGAATAGAGAAAAGGCAACCAAAAAAACCGGAAAGGTAAACTTAATTTTTGTACGGCTTCTAACCCGGTTACCACTTATATTAAGATACACCAATATGGCGCAGAAATCAACTCCCGGAACGGGACTTTCTGCAAATCCAGTGCACTG
>JAAZIZ010000367.1 GCA_012800565.1 Lentisphaerota bacterium | reverse complement strand
CCGACCCGTCCGACCCGTCCGACCCGTCCGACTTGTCCGACTTGTCCGACTTGTCCGACCCGTCCGACTTGCCCCCCCCGCACCTTTTGGGGCAGGGTCTATTTAGGGCATGGCGTACTGTTTTCCAGCACGATTAGGCTGTATCCCCGAATCTCAGGTATGCTCAAAGTGACATAGCCATCACTAACGCTATAAATGATTTTTTCCATATTTGGCGCAGTATACACATTTTTAAAACATGTGCCGTCTGCCCGTAAAGCTATTTCAACATTAGTCAAGGTGACAGGTTCCTCTATTATCTGTTTTTTACCGCGCAGTTCCGGAACATAGGCGAGAATATGTATCATGGTCCGCTTGTCTTGCTCGGTTACGGTTATCCTTGCAAACGACGGGAGGTTTTTGGCTTTTATCAATGGTTTGGGCAGCATTTTTTTGATGCAGTTGTCTATCATGCTGCGATAAACGACATAAGCATGCTCATAATAACTCTTGAAAATTGGGAAAACACAGTGAAAAACATTTCCTTTCCGGGTAAGCACAGGCCTGTTGGTGGCTTGCTTGGGAGGGACATAATAATAACCATGATAGCCATCCCAGTGCTTATTAAAATACGGCTCCCATAAGCAGGCCGCAATTTCAGTCCCGGCCTTAACTGCAGCGGATATTCCCGGATCATATATTGAGATCTGGGTACGAGGTATGTTTTCAGCAAAATCCGGTTTTACTTCGAAAAAAGAAATGTTGAATTTTTCTTGCCCCTCATAAGCAATCCCCCATTCATCCGGCAAGGCAAAATCACTTTTGTCTTCAGACAAACCGGAATATCCGGAACTTATCACCCCGCCTCCGGACGCTATATATTCTTCAAGTTTGCCCCTGTGTTTGTCCGGGACGAAAACCCGATCAGGCATAATCAGCACTTTATAGGCGGAAAAATCCATATCCCAGTCAATAACATTTACCTGATATTTGAGCTCGGAAAGCATTCTTACGGCAGCCGCAACGGGGTGGTTTACCTCCTCCCAATTTGTTATTGGGTATCCCATTGCGTCCTGAGGGATAAGAACTGCAATTTCCGTAACAGCGCGAGCTTCCGCTGTCCATGGCTCCAAAGTCTTGAGATCGGCGAAAATACTTCCGATAAGCTGATATACTTCCCGATCAAGCTTCCCGCGTGGATGCATGTGGTCGCCGACTCCGCATGTCACCGCATTGCTGATGGCGTGATAACAGTCAAACCTCAATGACTCCGCTGTCCTGATACCGCCGAAATCGCCCCAGCCGCCTTGAAAACGACCGGTTTGCCCAATCGTGTATCTGCCAAGATTCCGGGTATATCGCACATTGGCGGGAAAATTATCGTAACCCCACTCGCCTTGAGGCAGGCATTCTATTTCAAAATGCCTGCAATATGGCGCCTGGTCGCGAAACGGGATACAATTGAAATAAAGCAGTTTTTTGTCGGACGCAAGCTCCATGACTTTTTGGGCAAATTCAAGATTTACACGGTTCAATACTGCAAAAGCGCTGTCCCGACTGCTGTTATCATCCATAAGTTTGCGGCATTCAATTCCATAACATGGCACGAGAGGATTGAAACAATCGAAAAACAGACCATCTATCGGGTATAATTTCAAAACCTCTTCAGTCATGGCAAGCAAATAATCACCATAAGCAGTATTAAGGCACATTCTTCTGAAAAACGGATTTAATTTATCATCGCGATAAATAGTGCCATCTTCGGGAAGCACACACCAGTCCCTGTGCCTGAGAGCGTTTTCGTGGTCAAGGCCGGCATTGAAATAGGCGGCCACCAGAATGCCTTCATTATGGCAGGCCCTGACCATCTCTCCGAGAAGGTCACATTGCAGTCCCGGATGCGGGATTCCGACTCTGGTCGGATAATATGCAAAGCCGAGATTGCATTTGGCAAATACGTTGATGCTATCCACGTGAGCCTCACGCAAAGTCTTAGCAAATTCGCGGCCATTGAAATCCATTCCCACGTCTTTCACACCTGGCATGGTGTGAAAATCCAAATGAATGGTGCGTTGCGGATAATTCATCTTCATTTGCTTATTGCTCATTTTGTTTTCCCTGCTTGATTAACCAGACTTTCTGGGGGTGAGAAGCCACAAGGGCAGTTCCTTGTAAAGGCACTGCAATCATACATAGAAGTACTCACATTTGCTGGCCTTGGATGATTAGTGCAATCTGATTTTTAATTGGAATTAGAAGTACTCCAGGGCCTCAATGGGCTTCGTCTTGCTGGACACCGGCTTGCCGTTCTGATCCAGCACGTTTACCTCCAGCTGATAGTTCCCCGGCAGGAGACTCCCCAGCTGCAGCTGCAACTGCGGCTGACGCTGGTCTGCCTGCAGGCGCAGGTCTGTGCCGACGAGCGTTTTGCCCTGGCTGTCTTGCAGATTGGCCTGCAGGGTGTACTGCGGCCCCGGGCGGCCCAGCAACTGTACTGGCACGCAGAGGGTCTCCGCCGGCAGGAAGATTCCTCCTGCACAGTCGATATTTTCGATGACCGGGTGCTTGTTGCGCAGTAAAGCGATTTCATAGAGGTCGAAGATCAGGTTTGTGCCGTGTTTGTAATTTGATTCCGAGACCACGAACTGCATGTGCGCCAGGGACAGATTTTTCCCTGGCAGGCCGGACAGCATATCCCGGACCGGGATGATTTTGGTCAGCCAGAGATGCTGTTCGCCACCGAGATCGACCCAGAAATCTTTGCTGGGCGGAGCGCTGTCCGCGCTGGGGTGGAGGCGGAAATTGATGATGATGGGGGTGTTGTCGTCATCGACTTCGTTGCGGTTGGAGTCGATGCGGACTTTCAAGGCCAGATAATCATAATCCTGCATGATGATTTCCCCGGCCGGGAAAGTCTTGCGGGTGCGCGGCCAGCCGATCGGATAATTGCCGGTCTCACCGCCGCCATCGACCTTGTGATCGACCAGGAAATTCAAACGCTGGAAGCGCCCGGGGAGGCCCGCCTCCTGGGAGTCCAGCACGCTGGCTGTCACTTCGCTGTTCTGGGCGATCCAGCCGGCGAAATCATCCTTGCCCAGAGTCATTTTTTCAACTTCAGGGCTGGTGAAGATATCCACGGGCGGCTCGGCCGGGCCGGCTGCTCCAGTACGGGCCATTACCGATGGTGCGACCATGTTGTCGACTACAGCCGGGAATTTGCGCAAAGCGGTAATCAGTCCGGCCATTTTCCAGCGGTAAATATCGAATTGGTTGTCGCTCCAGACATTGTAGCCCAGATACTTCTGCTGGACTTCGATGCTGTCCCAGATGTCCTGGATCAGCTTCTGGCCCTGGGCAACCAGTTTCTGGCAGCCGGCGTCTTTGCTGTTCTGGCGTTCAAGCAGAGTCTGTTGCAGAGTATAGAGATAGCGGTAGTCG
Source organism: Lentisphaerota bacterium (assembly GCA_012800565.1). Lineage (GTDB taxonomy): Bacteria > Verrucomicrobiota > Lentisphaeria > Oligosphaerales > Oligosphaeraceae > JAAZIZ01. Next base: position 10,890 of record JAAZIZ010000367.1, on the reverse strand, counting down.
TCTTTGCCCTCCCGGAAGCACTCCCAGTAAATGGCCGGGATGATATTGCCTTCTTCATCCATGCGGTTGCCGCTGCCGGAAGGCCGCTGTTCGAACAGGTATTCGAATTCTTTGCCGCGGGTGGTGACCCAGCGCCAGTGCCAGGGGATCAAGGTCGTGTAGCCGCTGCGCCAGAAGCCGAAGCCGAAGGTCATGCGGCCGCCTTTCTGCATCACCACCGTATCGCGCACCTCGGTGGCGTTGTGATTCGGATAGCACCAGTATTCGTATTTCTGGTCCGTGCTGATCTTTTCGTAGGGCAAGGCGTAGGGCTGCGAGCACCAGATGTCCAGGCAATCGTATTGGCGATACAGCGAGGCGTCGGCTGCGGTCGGTGACTTGGTCAGATAACTGCGCAGACCGCCTTGCTGCACGGCTTTCAGGACTTTGCAGACCACCTCGGCAGTTTCGCCGGTGGGCTCATCTATCGGCCCCATGACGATCTCCGGCCAGCCCCGGGACTGGTATTTTTCCCGGAAGCGCCGGACAGCGGCGCTGAACGCCTGGTAAACTTCATCGCTGTCAGGAATCACCGTCAAAGAGAAATGGCTGCCGATTTTGCCGCCGGGGACGTATTTGTAGTAGAAGGGATTGAAGCCGCTGGTGACCAGAATGGGGCCTTTGAAGCCCATGCCGAGCATGGTTTCGATGGTCTCGGGGTAGTTGAAGTCAATATCCAGGCTGCCATCAGGTCCGGGCACGGTCTTGACGTAGAAGTTGGGCAGCTGATCAAGTCCGTAATCAAGCATGGCCTGATATTCCTGACGCTTGAACTGAGCTAATTTTTCGCCGGTGGCGTTGTGGAACATGTGCGGAGCGTCGGTATAATAGGCGGTATAGCCCCGATTGGGATCGGAAAGCAGGGCAAAATCCAGCACCTTCAGGGTGAAAGGTAGTTCCGTGGCCATGGTGCTATGGCTGGCAAAAATCAGGAAACTGCCCTGGTAGAGACCAGGTTGCGCCCCGGCGGGGACTTTTATTTTCAGCCAGTAGCGCAGTGATTCACCGGCTTTGGCATCGGTGATAGTGACCTTTTCCAGCAGTTCCGGCGTCATACGGTAAGTCTTCTGGCGGTTCGAGGTATAGGCGGGATTGCCGATCGGCCACTCGGTGACCAGCCGCAAATCAAGATTCCCGGCTGGAATTTCCTGACCGGCGGCGTTGCGTACAGGTGTGAGAACGACCCGCAGCGACTGCAGGTCCTGCAAGGCATAAACTGCCAGGTTCAAGGGCTCAAATTCCCCGAGAGCGGCGAAAGCCTTCAGCTGGCTGATTCGCTCATTCGGGGCTGGAATCGAAGAACGGTGGATGGCCTGAGTGATGGGCCGGCTGTAGAGAATGAATCCGCTGGCCTGTTCGGCAGCAGTGGGCACTGGCACCTCCCGCGCTTCGCGGTAGACGTTTTCCTTGAAATCGGCTGGCGCAGGAATATGCTGGCGGGCCCGCAGTTCAGGCAGGGCGCTGACATCAGGTTTGGGCACGGTCTTGAGTTGTCCTTGAACACTGGACAGCATAAACAGGGAGAACAGCAGACACAGGGAGTAAATATTGCATTTCATAAAAGCCTCTTCCATTGATATTCTTGGTTTGTGGTTTTACGGCGACATTCTCAAAGCAAGGCAACAGCTTACAGCAAAGATAATCTCCGAATGCAGCAATGCAACTCCGGAGAAGAAGAATCTGCTCAACAAGGTTGCAAACAACCTCTCGGGAGGTTATCTTTGAAGAAATGCATCCATCAGTCTGTTCACCAGGAACGGAACAAGTATTTTTTCTTTAATGAAGAACGCAAGTAAAGTTATTCCTGGCAGCACCTCCTCCGGCAAAGTCCTGTCGGCACTGGCTTTTCTCTTGCCGGCGCTGCTGGTTTATGCATTGTTTGTGCTGCTGCCGATCGGGCAGTCGCTGGTCAACAGCTTCCGCTATTGGGAGAGCCCGTTGCTGCCGCCGCGATTCTGCGGCTGGGAGAATTACCGCCAGCTGTTGCGGGACCGGGTGTTCTGGCTGGCCTTGCGCAACAACGTTTTCCTGCTCGTCGGGTCCCTGCTGGTGCAGTTGCCCCTGGCGGCGGGCATCGCGATGCTGCTCAACTATCAACGCCGGGGGCGGACTTTCCTGCGTACGGCTTTCTTTACACCAATGGTAATGCCGACTGCAGCGATTGCCGTGCTCTGGCAATATCTGTACGAGCCCCGGAACGGCATCTGCACTTATCTGATGCGGCTGGTGATACCGGATTTCAGTTATGCCTGGCTGGCCAGCCCGGAGACCTCAATGGTCTGGATTTTCGTCACCATCTGCTGGCAGTATATCGGGTTCCATACGGTGCTGTTTATGGCTGGACTGGCGACTATCCCTGAGACCTTGTACGAGGCCGCCCGCCTGGACGGAGCTTCCGAAATCCGCCTCAACTGGCATGTCATCCTGCCCAATTTGAAGCCGACTTTCGCGGTCTCCGCCACGCTGTCGATTATCGGCTCGCTGAAGTATTTCGATTTAGTCTATCTGATGGGCGGAGGGCTGCCCGAGACCTCGCGGGAGGTGCTGGCTACTTATATCTACCGCCTGGCTTTCGAAGAGAGCCAGGGCCGTTTCGGCTACGGTTCCGCAGTGGCGGTGTTTTTGTTCCTGCTGGCGCTGCTGGTGGTGATACCGCTGCAGGCCCGCCGCGTTGCAGCTGCAGGCTAAACGCCAGGAGGGATTTTTGCCGCTGCCGGCGTTGAAAATGCCGGGTTCCGGCATATATTCTGTGGAATGACAGTGGCCTTGTTGCCTGCCCCCGATATCGTGAATCTCTGCTAAAAAGGACAATCTGATGAGCATCAACCCGGTTAACAGCAGTAATGGCGTGGTTTGTTATCTGCCTAAGGAGCGCTTCGGATATTTCGGCTGGCCCAGCATCGCCAAGCAGGACGACGGGACGCTGCTGGTGGTAGCCTCGGGATTGCGGACAGCGCATGTCTGCCCTTGGGGAAAGACGGTAATCTGCCGCAGCCGCGACAATGGTGCGACCTGGACTTATCCCCAGGTCATCAACGATACCCCGATGGATGACCGCGACGCGGGCATTGTCAGTCTGGGCGGGCAACGGGTGGCAGTCACCTGGTTCACCTCCAATACCACCATCTATCACAAACCCGATCCGGTCAGCGGCTGGCCGGCCGAGTACCGGGAGGAGGGGATAGTCCTGGACAGCTGGACTCTGCCGATGTGCAACCGCAATATCGGTTCCTGGATGCGCATCAGTCCGGACGGATATTACTGGAGCGAGCCTGTGCAGGTGCCGGTCAATACCCCGCATGGCTTCATCGTCCTGAAAGACGGCACCTGGCTGTATTTGGGCAAGCGCTGGGATATCGACCGGGAAACCGCGACGCATGTCCTTAACTGCCCGATTGCGGCTATCCGTTCCTGCGATGAAGGCCGTACCTGGGAGATGCTGGGCACCGTGCCGCTGCCTGAAGATTGCAGTAACAACGCTGTGCATGAACCGCACGTGCTGGAATTGCAGGGTGGCGGCTTGCTGGGCGCCATCAGAACGCACAAAGCCAATGCTCCTTTCCGGGTCACCCTGACCCGCTCCTGGGATGGGGGGCGCTCCTGGTCACAGGCCGAAGAATGCGACACCATCGGCTCTCCGCCTCATCTGCTTCGCCATTCATCCGGCGCCATCGTGATGGTTTACGGCTACCGCCTGGAACCTTATGGGCAACGGGCCAAAATCAGCTATGACGAAGGGCAGACCTGGAGTGAGGAAATCCTGTTGCGTACCGACGGCCCCAGCAGTGATCTGGGCTATCCCGCCTCGGTGGAATTGCCGGACGGCAAGATTATAACTATCTATTACCAGGCCCTGCAGCATGGTGATAACCCTGGAATATTGTACACCATCTGGGAACTGCCGGCGAAAGCCTGATACAGAAGAATGCCAATGAACCACAAAGTACAAATTGATGCGGTGATTCGCATCCATGAACAGATTCGCGGCGCATACCGGCAGATGTATCTGGAGGCTCCGTCCATCGCCCAGGTCGCCGAACCAGGACAGTTCGTGCATCTGCAGCTGCCCGGACTGGGCGAGCGGGTCCTGCGCCGGCCGTTCAGCATCTGCGCTGCCGATGCCGGCAGGGGGCTGTTGCGCATCGTTTACAAGGTCGTAGGCGTGGGTACGGAACACCTGCAGACCCTGCAGCCGGGCCAGCATCTTAATATCCTGGGACCGCTTGGGCGGGGCTTTTCGCCTCTGCCCCGGGACCGTCGCAGCATCCTGGTCGGCGGCGGATACGGTTGTGCGGCGATGTATTTTGTGGCCCAGCGGGCAGGCGTCCTGCCGCTGGTGCTGCTGGGCGCCCGCGGACAGGAAGATGTGATTCTGGCGGAGGAGTTCCAGGCTCTGGGCTGTGAGGTGCGCATTGCCACCGATGACGGTACGCTGGGGCAAAAAGGCCGGGTGACGGTGCTGCTGGAGCAGGCCGCGCAGGAATTCCCGCAAGCCTGGCTGGCGGCCTGCGGCCCGTTGCCGATGCTCAAAGCATTGTCACAATTTGTGGCGCAGCAGCACTGGGACGGCGAATTGAGCCTGGACAGCGCCATGTGCTGCGGCATGGGGGCCTGCTTCGCCTGCGTCATTAAACGTAAAGCCGACAATGAACAGGGCTGGTCCTATGCCCGGGTCTGCCACGACGGACCGGTGTTCAAGGCCGGGGATATTTACTGGGAGTAATGCCGGCACTGCCGAAACAGGGCTGGCCCATCGGGAGCGAATAAAGCATCATGCGCAGTTTTCTGGCCATCGTATTGCTTGTCTGCTGTCTGGCTGAGGTTTCCGGACAGGTTGCCACATCCCTGTCCGGGAGCGCAGCCACGGAGCAAGTCGGCAGCAGGGCGGAAGCCCCTCCGGCGTCCCAGGCGGCTGATTCCGCATCGGCTGCGGACAAGGCCTCTCGCCCGGTGATTGAGCTGGAGCATCTGAAAGTCCTGGAGTTGTCGGAACAGGAGGGCATAGACTGGCGGCGCGACTGGTGGAAATATCTGCTGATGGCTCTGGTTACAATGCTGTGCCTGCTGCTGCTGGTGCATATCACCAATATAATTCTCCGGGTTATCGGGGTATTTATCTGTATCGGCGGCGGCATCCTTGGCGCAATTCTGCTCTCACCCCTGCTGAGCGGCTGGCTGCCGGAGTTCATCCCGGCAAAACTTGCCGAATTGGTCAGCCCCGAGGTGATTTGTCTGCTGCTGGGGGCCTTGTGCGGTTATGCCATTGCTGCACTGGTGCTGGCAATATTGCGCAAGCCGGCCCGGAAGGAGCAGAAAAAACATGCCTGAGCCAGAATCGACTGTTGTTGCGCCGTCGGTCGTGAGCCTGGCGGCCGTGCCCGGCTACGATGATTTCCCGCTGCTGCTCTCGCGCTTGCGTGAGGCGATGCAGGATTTGGGCGGCATGGAGGCTTTTGTGCAGCCGGGGCAGCGGGTTTTGCTGAAAGCCAATCTGGTGGCACCAACGCGTCCGGAACAGGCTGTGACTACCCATCCGGCAGTTTTGCGCGCCGTGATCAGACTGGTGCAGGAGGCTGGCGGGATCGCCTGTGTCGGTGATGGCCCCGGTGTCGGGGACACGCGCACCGCGATGGCGGTGGGGGGATTGCTGGCAGTAGTGCAGGAAGAGGGCGCGGAGATGCTGGAATTCGACGAGACCGCGGTGTTCGAGAACCTCTCCAACCGGGTCGGCAAGCGGTTGTCGCTGTGCCGGCATCTGCAGGATTGCCAGGTTCTGATCAGCCTGCCCAAACTAAAAACCCATGTCCAGATGGCTTTCACCGGCGCGGTGAAAAACCAGTTCGGACTGATTCCCGGTTCAGCCAAAGGACAGATGCATTTTCGCTTTCAGGACCGTAACCGGCTGGCGGACTATCTGGTGGATATCAACCGCACTGCCCGCCCGGCACTGGCCATTATGGATGCCATTGTCGGCATGGAGGGGCCTGGTCCCAGTGGCGGGACACCGCGGCAGATCGGGGCCTTGATTGTCGGTTCCGACCTGCCCGCAGTGGATGTGGTCGCCTGTACCTTGATTGGCCTGGACCCGGACGCAAATCCCCTGAATCTGGCGGCCCGGCGGGCGGGATACGGCACTACCCGGCTGGAAGAAATCCGCCTGGCTGGCGTTCCCTTGGCGGATTTGCAGGTACACGATTACAAGCTGGTGCAGACACCGGCGAATATCCTGCGGATTCTGCCTCTGCCGGCTTCTGTCCTGCGCTGGCTGCGGCGGCAGCTCTCACCGCGCCCCAGCATAGACCACCGTAAATGCATATTGTGCCGGCGCTGTACCAACGGCTGCCCGGTAAACCCGCCGGCCATCCATCCTGATGCTCCGCCAGGGCAGGACATCGACGAACAGACTTGCATCCGCTGCTACTGCTGCCACGAGTTCTGCCCGGTCAAAGCCATAGATTTGCGCCGGAGCCGCCTGGACCGCTGCTTGCATCTCAACTATCTGGCCAATAAAATATCGCGGCTGCTGGGCAAGATAGTCGCGCTCTGGCGCTAAAAAGCCGTTACGCGGTAATGAGTCTGCAGAGCAGGCTTAAAGGCGGCAGTGCATTAGACTTATGAGACATACGCCATATACGCTCTATACGTCCTATTTCCATATGTCCCCTACGTCCCATGCCCATACGTCCCATACGTCCCCTACGTCCCATGCCCATACGTCCCATTTCCCTTGCTTCTCATGCAATTCTCCGGGGCCCCGCGCACCATTATGTTTTTGCTGCCTGGTGGTGGCTTTTGTACGGGCTGTACTTGCAAAGAGCCAAAAAAGGATTACCTTTTTAACCCGTCTTGAAGCGATTTTCTGCTATTGAAATCAAGCCAGGAGGTATTGTAATGAACCGGAAAACCATAGCCATAATCTATATTTTAGGAGCAGTCATGATGGGAAATCTTTTTGCCCAGGAAGTTAAGCTGCCAGCACCGGACCGGACGGGTGGCATGCCTCTGATGCAAGCTTTGAATGAACGCCGCAGCACGCGGGCGTTCAAACCCGAGGCATTGTCGCTTCAGCATCTCGGCGATTTGCTGTGGGCTGCCTGGGGGTACAATCGCGAGGATAAGCGCACCGCGCCTACTGCAATCAATGCCCAGGAAATTGATTTGTATGTGGTCAAGGCGGATGGCGTCTGGCGCTATGATGCCCGCCAGCACGCCCTGATTCAGCAGGATGACCAGGATCGCCGGGCCGCCACCGGTACTCAGCCGTATGTGGCAAGTGCGCCTGTAAACCTGGTGTTTGTGGCCGACAGCACCCGCGTTAACCGGGCGGGATACGTGGAGAAGTGGTCGGCGGTCAATGCCGCGATGATGGCTCAGAACGCTTACCTCTACTGCGCCTCAGCGGGATTGGGTGGGGTAGTGCGCGGTGCTTTTGACGGCAAGGTAGTAGCCGAAGCGCTGAAACTGCCGGCCGGACACAGCGCAGTGCTCTGCTTTTCCGCAGGCTGGCCCCAAGAACAGCCGACACCATAACAAGGCAATGAGTAAAAGCAGTACTTATGTCAATACCCTTACGCCGGCTCAGATAAAGCAGCTGCAGGAAATACTGCTTGCTCGCGGCTGGGCTTTCGAGGCCCTGCCTTATGCTCACTGGCGGGCCAAGTCCGGCAAGAACAATGTGGTCGCCTATCAATCCGGCCGGGTCACGGTGCAGGGGCCGGAAATGGCTGACCTGGTGCAGTTCACCCTGGAGCCGGAAATACTCAAGGAAGCGCGTTTCGGCTATGAGGCGGAATGGGCAGCCGAGGAAAATCCGGCCATGTTCCAGCCGCACGCCGGCATCGACGAGAGCGGCAAGGGAGATTTCTTCGGCCCGCTGGTAATCGCCTGCTGCTACAGCGATGCTGACATCGCCCGCAAACTGCTGTCAGCCGGAGTCACGGACTCGAAAGCCATCGGCAGTGACAAGCGCATCGCTGAGCTGGCCAAGGTAATCCGCGATACTGTGGATGGCCGTTACAGTGTAGTAACGATTGGCCCGGCGGCCTACAACCGGATGTACGAGTCTTTTCAGAACCTGAACCGGCTGCTGGCCTGGGGACACGCCCGGGCCCTGGAAAATCTCCTGGCCAAGGTGCCGGATTGTCCGCGGGCGATTTCGGACCAGTTCGGACGCAAGGAGAGCGTTCTGCGGGCCTTGCGGGAGCGTGGCCGGACGATTGTTCTGGAGCAGCGCCCCAAGGCCGAGGCAGATGTGGCGGTGGCGGCGGCTTCCATTCTGGCTAGGGATGAATTTGTCCGTCGTCTGGAGCAGTTGGGCCGTCCTTACGGCCTGGTGCTGCCTAAAGGCGCCGGCCCTCTGGTCCTGCAACGCGGGCGGGAATTGCTGGCTCAAGCCGGGCGGGAATCCTTGCCAGGTCTGGTAAAGATGCATTTCAAGACTTTTAACCAGCTGTAGCCCGCTCCTGGCAGGTAAGGCAAGTATATTTTCTTAGTGGCATAGATAACACGGATACAAGCGAAAGGAAAACACCATGACAAAGAAAGTCAGGATCGGGCTGATCGGCCTGGGATTTATGGGGACCACGCATTACCGCATTTACGACAGCCTGCCCGATGCCCAGGTGGTTGCTGTTGCCGATATCGATCCTGCCCGCCGTCGTGGTGACATCAGCACGGTGTGGGGGAATATCGGCAACTCCGACAACTCAATACCCCTGGATTTCAGCCAGGTTCAGACCTACGCCAGCGGTCTGGAATTGATTCAGCAGGCCGAGGTGGACATGATCGACATCTGCGTGCCTACGCCCTGGCACAAGGAATTCATCGTAGCGGCGCTGGCTGCAGGACGGCATGTGTTTTCCGAGAAACCGCTCTGCCGCGATTTGGCTCAGATGGAAGAAATCGTCGCCGCAGTCAAAGCCAGCGGGAAGTTCTTCAATGTCGGGCTGTGCATCCGGGCCTGGCCGGAGTATCGCCATGCCCGGCAAATGTACCGGGCTGGAAAATTCGGTGCCCTCAAATGCGCGACTTTCAGGCGGTTCTCGCCTACTGCAGATGGCGGCGGGGCCTGGGAAAACTGGTTCTGCAAATTCGATCTCTGCGGCGGCGCTCTGCTGGATATGCACATGCATGATGCCGATGCAGTGCGCTATTTCTTCGGCCCCCCCAAGGCGGTGACTGCTTTCGGGGCCAAGGGCCTGCGCAGCGACTGCAGCATCGACCATGTGGTGGCCAATTATGATTATGGTGACGGAACGCTGGTGTGTGCAGAAGGCGGCTGGGGCTTCGAAAAGACCGTGCCTTTCGAGATGAGTTTCATCATCCAGTGCGAGAAAGCCACCATTCAGCTCAATCATACCGGCTATAAAATCCACTGGCAGGATGGCACGGTGGAGAGCCCCGAGGTCAGCGACCCGGCCCTGCCCACAGGCTGGCATCAGGAACTGGCCTATTTTGTCGCTTGTGTGAAGAACAACACCCCACCGGTGAAGTACCAGAATCTGGACGAAGTGGTCGAATCCTTTAAGCTGATTATGGCGGAGCAGCAATCGACTGACGAAAAGTGTACCGTGCAAATCAAATACCGAATTGGAACCGTGCAGGCTTGTGCCTGACCTTATTACCAAGGAGAGATATAGATGCGAATTACCCTGATTGCCCTGTTGTGTTGTGCCGGATGGTTGCAGGCCGCATTTGAAAGCGGCGGTGTTTCGATTGATTTTTCCCTCTACGGGCCCAAAAAAGTCCAGCCTGCGGGCGAGAATTTGCTGGCCCATGGTTCTTTTGAGGGTGCGGAGGTTACTCTGTCCGGTGGCTCTGGCCCGGGCCAGTGGCGCGGTCATGCGCACGTTCATGGCGCTACGAATGTCCCGGAACTTGCTTCTTTCCGGCAGGAAGTATTGACCAAATCGCAACGGCGTATCGTGTCGGAGAATCCCGCTGCGGGTCAGAACTGCGCCGCCATCCTGACCCCGGAGACTCTCCGGGAGCTGTTCAAGCCCCTGCCCATGATCTCGAATAAAATTTCGCAGTTTGTGGCGATTACGCCTTCGGAGCAGGCCAGCAAGTACCGCCTGAGCTTCCAAACCCGGGGGCGGCACTATCAGGCCCCGATTCTCAGCACCTTGAGTGTTTTTGTGGCCATGGATAAGAAGTCTCCGGAGACGGGGCGCTATGCGCAGACCAAAGAAACTGCGCAGCATCGTTTCACCTTGGACAACGAATGGCAGACGCACAGCATCGAACTGCTGGTGCCGCCTGGCAGCGAACGCCTGGATTTCACTTTCGCGCTCTATGGCCTCGGCGAGTGCTATCTCGATGAAATTGCCCTGGTCGCACAGGAATTGTCAAGCGGGATTGAGGTGCGGCTGCATCCGGCCCAGGAACTCGACCAGCTCTACGCCCTGGGCGAAGGGCTGCCCGGCTCCCTGAACTTCACTTTCCAGTGCGAAGGCGAACTGCAGCGGAAAGCATTGCAGCTGCTGGTCGCGCTGCCGCCGGGATTCACGCTGGTTGACCAGCGTGACCTCAATCCCCTGCTGGACAGCACCACGCTGCCTGACGGCGGCACGCTCTGCCGGTTCAATTTGCAGCGTTTCCCGAAAGTGGCGTTCAAGGATTGTTACCTGCATCATGCAGCGGCGATTCTGGTCAAAAGCAGCCACACCGCCTCAGACCGGCTCTATCCGGCACAGTACTGGCTGGAGGACGGAGACTGGCAGGGGACGAAAAAGAATTTCAATTTCCAGATCATCTCGGCGGTGCAGGCGGAGCGCCCAAAGCGTTTTCGCTCGGCGGCGATGGTCGGCCATGAATTCACCTATACTGCTGGCGGTGCGGGAAATCAGGCTT
>JAAZIZ010000366.1 GCA_012800565.1 Lentisphaerota bacterium | reverse complement strand
CGCAAGCCCCAACGGGGCGTGACATACCAGTAGGGTATGCCACGCCTTTCCCATTGTCCCATCCATACGTCTCATACGTCCTATACGTCTCATATAATTCCCCGCGCCGGAGGCGCGGTCCTATCCCTGGGTTTGCGCTGTGCGCTTACTTAATCTCTGTATCCCCGGTTCGGCAGCTGCAGCTGCTTTTTTCTGCTGGCTGTAGGTATTCCGCTCCCAGAACACACCATGGCAGTATCCCTGGATGGAATTATCCTGCTCGGCCTGCTGCAGGCGCTTCAGGGCCCAGCAGCAGTATTCCGGGTTTATTTCCAGGCCGGAATAATGGCGTCCCAGTTTTTTCGCCACTACGGCGCTGGTGCCGCTGCCCAGGAAAGGGTCGAAGACCAGATCGCCGGGGCGTGAGCTGGCCAGAATCAACTTGGCCAGCAGTTTTTCCGGCTTTTGCGTGGGGTGGTCGGTATTTTCCGGCATGGACCAGTATGGCACCGTGATGTCATCCCAGAAGTTGGCCGGGTGACTGAGACGGAAATTCCCCTCTGCGCTCTCCTGCCAGTCCTTGGGCTGGCCGTCCTGGCGGTACGGGGCAATGACTTTGCGCTTCTGCATTACTGCATCCACGTCAAAATAGTATTCCTTGCCCATGGTGCCAAACCAGATGTCCTCGGAGCAGTTTTTCCAGTTGGTGCGTGAGCCGCGGCCTTTTTCGCGCTGCCAGGTGATGCGGTTGCGGAGCAGCAGATGGCGGGACATCACGGTGTACATCGCAGCGCAGCAGCGCCAGTCGCCGCAGAGATAGACACTGGCGTTTTCTTTCAGCAGCCGCAGCACCCGCGGGAACCATGATTCCAGATAGGCCAGGTAATCAGCGTCGCTCAGACGAGTGAATTTGCTGCCCTGGAAATCCTTGTCCAGATTATAGGGCGGGTCGAGGATCAGCAAATCGACACACTTGGCGGGGAAGTGGTCAATGGCGGTCAGGGTGTCAGCACAAAAAATCCGGTCGCGGATATCGGCCGGTTTTAGTGGTCCCTGCACTGTGGGCAGGCGGTCCTGCAGGGCCTGCATTTCGGCCGGAGCCAGGGAAAGGGTCCGGTTGCGGCTGGAACGCAGTTTCGACATAATGCTGGAAAGTCCATTTGCGGGTTGCGGCTGGAATCGCGGCGGATTATCCTGGCAACGGGTATTCGGTCACCAGGTCTGGCAGAGCCGCCAGAAAAGCCTCCAGGTCCTCCTGTTGCGAGGCGTATCCCAGGCTGATGCGGAGGCTGGAACGCGCTTCTGCAGCCGAGCAGCCCATCGCCCGCAGAACATGGCTGGATTCAGCGCTTTCCGCAGAACAGGCACTGCCGCTGCCGACCAGGATATCTTTGCGTTCCGCCAGCCAGCGGGTGACGATGGCACCCTCGCGGCCAGGAAAAGCGAGGCAGAGAATATGGGGGATGGCATCCGCCGGGGAGAGAAGCTGGCAGAGCCCGGGCGGCAGAGCAGCAATGGCAGCACGCAAAAACTGGTTCAGCTGCTGCAGGCGGGCGAATTCCCGGGCCTG
>JAAZIZ010000365.1 GCA_012800565.1 Lentisphaerota bacterium | reverse complement strand
TCCGATTTAGCATTCCAAGGCCGGGAATGGCCTACACTCGACCAGGTATCCTCTGCCCCCCGCCCGGTGATGGGCAGCAGCAAGCGCATCTGCCCGGCGGCATCACGAGTCACCGGCAGCCTGACCTGCCGCCACAAAAAATCCCGGTCCCGGGCAAACACCGACAGCCGGGCACTCTGCGGCATTCCTTCCGGGATCGCCAGGCGCAGTTCCAGATGTGTGGCCCGGGCCCAGTCGTCCGCCCCTCCGAAAGCGGTAGTCAGGAACTCCTGCCGTCCGGGAAAGCTCAAGGGCATGCTCAAGGCTGGAGCCGCCGCCGGCAGTGCCACCAGCTTCTGTACTCCATCCTCAGACCAGCTACGCTGCTGCCAACCGGAGAGCGGCAATTCCTGGACCACATTTTCAGCCATAATACCTGCCGGAAACACAAACAGCAGGAAAGCAAGAAGTAGAAACATTTTTTTGGTCATGATGAAAAGGTCGCAACTACATTCCTGGTTTAATCTGCCTTGTTCTGCGAGTTGACGAGTCTATGCTTAGGAAGAGCGGCCCTGACTGCCGGCAATGGCGCAATTCAGCAGCTGACCACCTTGCCGGGCTGTACCCAAGGTTCGGAACATACTTCTGCCAGCATCTGATTGGAATGATAGGCCTGCTCCATGTACTCGGCCAGGCCAGTCATGACCTTCACTTGCGCACCGGGGACACCCATCTTGTATACCAGCTCCGGCGGAAATTCCTTGATTTCAGGGCAGGACTGCATGGCGGCATTGATGCAGATGGTCTGCATCATCGCAGTCTCAATGCCACAGCTGATCGTACCCTGCCCGCGAACAGCCCGGATAGTATCCCAGAGCTTGGCAGACACGCCATCGGCATCAGGAAAACCGTAAAGCTTCTGGCTGCCATCCTGGAACTTCGCCGTGACCTCAGCCAGAGTGCCACTGGCGTAACGTGCGTAATTCACCGTAGCCTTAGTAAACTCGAACTCGAACACCGGCCCCAGCAGACGCCCGCAGGCGTGAGTGGAGTAGAACAGAACTTCCGCCCCGCTTGCAGTCGCAACCCGGAAAATGCAGGTATCGTAATTGCTGATCGCGTTGGCGCGGTACAACTCGGCCTGGACGCTCTTCAGGCCTACCGAGGTCTCCGGAGTCGCCCCCAGCAAAAAGAACATATTATGCAGATAATGCGCACAGGCATTGTTAGCCGGGCTGTCCAATACCCACTCACCGCGGGCGTTCTGCAAGGCACCGGCCCAGTTGTTGCGGGCGTAATAGCTGTCTTTGCGTGGCCACAGAGCAATGGTCTTCAGACGCTTCGGCTGACCCAGACGACCGCTCAGGATATCAGCTTTCAAGGCACGCATGGCAGAGCTGAAAGACCATTGATAGCCAATGGCGACCTGCAGACCTGCCCGATCACGGGCAGCCAGCATCTGTTCCGCCTCAGATATCAGTGCACAGAGCGGCTTCTCGCACAGGACATTGCTGCCGTGCTCCAGAGCCTCACAGGTCTGGGAGCAATGCAGGGAAATAGGGGTGGAGATCACTGCCAGCTCGGCCTTGTGCTGCTGGTAGAACTCTGTGAGGGTATTGTAGAAAGGGATGTTCTTTTCTTTCAGCTGAGCATAGAAACTGGCCTTCTCGGCGAAAGGGTCGACCACACCCACAATCTTGGCAACCGGATTCGAACCCTGATTCAGCAGCAGACTGCAATAAGTGCCGCCATAACCGCCAATGCCAACCAAAACCACACTAACTAATTCTGACATCGTGATGCTCTTCTTTCTTGTTCAGCACAATTTACTTCACCCCGCCGCCAATGCGGACTCAAACGATCTCCAGGGTTTGCCTGCGGCAACACCAGCACATATAGGCAACAGTGACAAAATAGCTGGCCGGAATGCGACCGCCAGCCGCCGCAAAGACTTCCAGGACGGTAGTCCGGCCGCCAAAGCCCATCGGACCAATCCCCAGACGGTTGATGTCTTCCTGCAAACGCAACTCCAGCGCCGACAATTCAGGTACCGGACTGCGCTCGCCTATTTTCCGCAACAGCTGCCGTTTGCTTAACTCATAGCCGCCGCAACGGTCACCGCCAATGGCCACCCCGAGAATACCCGGAGAACAGCCCTGCCCCTGTGCCCGCACGACCGCATCCAGCACACAACGGCGAACCCCGGATAAATCACGACCGGCCTGCAGTTCCCCGTCAGGGAGACTATATTGACGGCTCACATTCTCACTGCCGCCGCCTTTAAGCAGCAACGTCACCCGGCTGCCATGCTCACGGCCATTCTCTTGCCAGTAAATCTGCGGACACCCCGGACCGAGATTGTTGCCGGTATTCTTTCCCGACAGGGTTTCAACACAATTCTGCCGCAGCAGCCCCAGTTCTGTGGCCCGGACGACTGCCGCCTCGGCCGCAGTCCGGAATGCCTGCGCCGGGAAATCTGCGGCCGCCTCGACATAGAACTGCAGCATCCCGGTATCCTGACAGATAGGCAAGCGGTTCCGGCGCGCCAGCGCGGCATTCTCCAGCATGGTCCGCAAGGCCGAGGCCGCACTGGAATCCGGTGCCTCACGCTGCAGAGCCGCCGCCAGCGCAGCCTCCACATCGGCTGGCAAATCAACCGAGGTGCGGGCGATCAAATCCAGCAATTGCTCGCTTAAAGACAGCATCCCCGCTCCTTAGAGTTTTTCCACTTCTACCGTTTTTCCGGACGCGATGGATTTGCTGGCGGCGACCATCATCGCGAGACCTTCGAAGGTCTGCTCCATCGAAATGGGGGCAGGACCACCTTGGAAGAAAGCACGGATTTCTTTCATCAGGTAGTAGTACAGCGGCCCGTCAACCAGGAAGAACTCGACATTCTTGGCGCTCTGGACCCGTCCACCGTACCGCCAGCTGGTGCGGGTGGACTCAATCACGCCGCGGCGATCATCGGAATATTCGATGGTCGAGACCACGCTCTGACCATTATCGACCGCGAAGACCCGTTCGGCACCACAGCCCATTATCCGCTGCAGCATTTCGAAGGAATGCACGCCGTACCAAATCAGCGAGTCACCTGCAGCGGCTTTGCCCAGAGCCCCGAACGTATGCCCGAACAGCACTGGCTCACCCAGTTTAGCGAGCTTGTCAGCTGCTGCTCCGACCGCCGGGAACAAAGGCAGGCTGGAGCCGGAAAAAACCCTGGTATTATGCTTTCTGGCCAGACGCATAATCTCCCGGCCGTCCTCAAGAGTACCGGCCAGAGGCTTGTCCAGGAACACCGGCTTGCCCAAAGCAGCTACCCGCTGGAAGAATTCCAGGTGATAAGCCGGGTCATTGATCTCCAGCTGAATGGCATCGCAATCTGCAATGGCCTCATCAAAATCCTCAGTGACCTTGATGCCCCAGGCCTCAAGCTGAGCCTGGCGCTTGTCCAGGCCTTCCTTGTTCTGGAACGGCGTCTCAAAGCGCATGCAGGCAGTCACGGTCATGCCGTCAATCTTCTGTTCCGCCGGCAAATCGGGTGAACACATCAAACGCGAGAGCTCAACACTGTGGCTGGTGTCCAAACCGATAAAAGCGATCTTGATTTTTTCCATTGTTTCTCCTTAACTGCTTCAGTTGTCCATTTCAAACGGCAATAGATATTTTTTCTTGTTATTGCATTGCTTGCAACAGGCCACGATATTGCTTTTACTGCTGCATCCGCCGCGAATGATGGGAATCAGGTGGTCCATGGTCAAATCCCGGGGGTGGAAGCGCTGTTTGCAGTAGTAGCACAATCCTGTTCCGCGCAAATTCTTCCACCACTGTGAGTCGCGCAGCACCCGGGCCTTGGCACGCTCACGCTTCACATGTTCACTGTCAGCCGGCAGAAAGAAGTCTTCGCTGCAATCATTTCCGCTGCTCATCTCTGTGGATTATCCTTGTTTTCGCCAGCGCCTTGTGGTAAATCGGCCCGACGAACTTATTCAACGGGAAAGAGCCCAGCAACCCGGCCCGGACAAACTCATGCGCAGTACGCACGGCCTCGGCGACTGTCGCGCCTTTCCCCAGCTCAGCTGCAATGCAGGCTGAGAAAGAACAGCCGGCGCCATGCGTCCAGGTGGTCTGCACGCGCTCCTCTTTCAACCAGGTGAATGCAGTACCATCAAAAAGCACATCGGCGGTATAATCGGCAAAAATCCGTGCAACCTTGATGACCACATTCCGGGCTCCCAAGGCGTGTATTCGCCGGGCGGCTTCCTCTACCTCCGACTCAGTGGACAGCTCTGCCATGCCGGCGAGCTGGGCTGCCTCAAATGAATTCGGCGTAACCACCTCGGCTATCGGCAGCAGGCTGCGGATCATCGCCTGGGTATTTTCCGGGAACAACGGTTCACTGGTGCCTTTGCAGACCATCACCGGGTCGATCACCAGGTGGCGAACGCCTGCTTCCGCCAGCATTGCGCCCACAGCGTCGATGATCTCAACGGTCGGCAGCATGCCGGTCTTGGCGGCATCAGCGCCGATTCCCGGCAGGATAGTCCTGAACTGTGTCCGGATAATGTCAATATCCACCGGCGTGACCACATGCCCCCAATCCTCGGGTCGCATGGCCACCAGCACTGTCAGCACACTCATGCCATAGACATCGCGTTCCTGGAAAGTCTTCAAATCCGCCTGAATACCGGCTCCGCCACTGCAGTCCGAGCCAGCGACGGTCAATACTTTTTTTACTGCCATGAATTTAACCCTTTGTACTGTCGCTTGGAGGTGGCATCCTGCCGCCTGAATCAACCCAATATTGGTATAATATAACCCACTTTATTTTTCTTTGGCTCTGTTCGTACTTGAAAAATGCGGTTCAGGCGCTTTTTTATATATATTCGCGGAAATCCTCCGCAAAAATACTCGCGGAGGAACCTTTTATCCTCTCACCATCATCCATCCGAGGTCAATATGTCCAAGCACATCGAAGAGTCTTATGCCCTGGCCCGGGAAGTTTACGCCAGCTATGGTGTAAATACTGAAGACGCAATGCGCCGCCTGGCCAGCATCGAAATCTCATTGCACGCCTGGCAAGGCGATGACGTGGTCGGTTTTGAAAACATCAACCACGCCTTGACCGGCGGCTGCCAGGTCACCGGCAACTACCCCGGCCGTGCCCGCACTGCTGATGAACTGCGAGCCGATCTGGAAATGGCTCTGCAGTTGCTGCCAGGAACAATGCGCGTCTGCCTGCAAGGTCACCAGGTTGACCGGATGCTGCCGGGACGCGACCGCGACCAATTCAGCATGGACAATTTCTCCGCTTGGCTCGCCTGGGCACAAGAACATCGCTTGGCCCTGGATATCGCGCCCTGCTTCTACTCCCATCCAAAACTCGACCATGGCCTGTCATTATCACACCCGGACCCCGCCATCCGACGTTTCTGGATCGACCACGGCAAGGCCATTCGCCGCATCGGCGCAGAATTCGGACGCGTCCTGGGACGGCCCTGCGTCTGCAATTTCTGGGCCCCGGACGGCTTCAAAGACACCCCTGCCGATCGCGATTTCCCGCGCCGGCGTCTGCTGGCTGCGCTGGATGAATGCTTCGCCGAGGAATTCCCGGAAAACGAACTGCTCGACGCAGTGGAGCCCAAGCTGTTCGGCATCGGCAGTGAATCCTGCACCATCGGCTCACATGATTTCTACCTGACCTACGCCGCCAGACGAAACAAGCTGATCTGCCTGGACTCGGGGCACTTCCATCCCACGGAATCCGTTGCCGATAAAATCAGTGCCATCTGCTGCCAGCAGGGACGCATACTCCTGCATGTCAGCCGCGGTGTACGCTGGGACAGCGACCATGTGATCATCCTTAATGATGAACTGCTCAGCATCGCCCGGGAATGCGTCGCCTGGGACTACGAAAAGCAGATTTATTTCTGCCTGGATTTCTTCGATGCCAGCATCAACCGCATCGCAGCCTGGGTCATCGGCACCAGAAATATGCAGAAAGCGCTGCTGTGCGGACTGCTGGAGCCCCGGCAGGAGCTTATCCGCCTGGAACAGGAGTGGGATTTCTCCGCCCGCCTGGCCCTGCAGGAAGAAAGCAAAGCGCTGCCCTGGTGTGCCGTCTGGAACGAATTCTGCCGTCGGGCCGGGGTACCTGTCGGTTTTGACTTCCTGCCCCAAATCCGTGCTTATGAACAACAAGTCCTGAGCCTGCGCGGCTGAAATCTTTTATGCAGAACACTACTGTTATCGAAGGCGAAAGCGGCATGTTCGCCGGCAAGGATTATGTGCGCTTGCTGTTCCCTGCCAAAGAAATGCCGGTGGTATACAACTCGACCACCGGCTGGAAGTACGAGGCGGGACGGGATTTCCGGCTCTCGCCGGATGCCCGGGTGCTCTGGCTGACTCAGGGCTCACGCATACCGCATGTCTTGAGCGCAGATTTGCACCCTGCGCCGGAAACCTGCGTGTTCTATCCGGATGCAAACCATAACGCCATCAAAGGCGGCCTGGACGGTGGCGCACTGCTGTTCAACAACATGAGTTATTTCGCCCGCCAGCAAATTGAAATCGACTACTTTACCAGCGAATATGACTTCCCTGCCCTGCCCTGCTATCCTGAACGATTGCTGCGCTGCAAACAGCGCCTGCACGATCCCAGGCGTGAGTGCAAAATCGTCTGCCTCGGCGACAGCATCACCGACGGCTACAACGCCAGCGGCCGGCTTGATTTTCCGCCGCATCAGCCCTGCTATGCGGAATTGCTGGGGCAACGGCTCTCCGCCTGCTGTCCGGGTAAAGTCATCATCCGCAACTTGGGCGTGAACGGCACCAGCTCCCTGGCAGCGGTGCAGGCTCCCGAACTCTGGCTGCCTGAGAATCCCGATTTGCTGCTGATTGCCTATGGCATGAATGACTTCCATCGGATGAGCGCGGGGGAATTTGCCGACGTGGTCCGCCGGCTCATCCGGCTGGCAGAAGAAGCGAACCCGACGGTGGAATGCCTGCTAATCGCCTCCATGCCCGGCAACCCGCTCTGGGCCAATACTCCGCCTGCGCCCGCCCGGGATTTTGCTGCCGCCCTGCGGGAACTCGCAGCCCAGGAACCAGCCACCGCCTGCGCTGACGTACATGCAGTCTGGCAGGAACTCCTGCAGCGCAAGGATTTTTATGACCTGACCGGCAACGGTGTCAACCACCCCAATGATTTCGGGCACCGGGTCTATGCCGAGACCATTCTGGCCCTGATAATGGACCGGACGCAGCTGAGCTGGATGAGGTGAGGCAGGAATATGAGCTTCTGCCAATCCTTTCCGCCCAGTGTTGACCGACATTCGAGAATACTCTGCCTGGGCTCCATGCCGGGGGAAGAATCCCTGCGGCAGCAGCAATATTATGCTTTCCGGCACAATGCTTTCTGGCGTTTGACCGGAAAGATTTTCGCTTTCGCTCCCGAAACGCCCTATCCGCAACGTCTGGCAGCCCTGCTGGCGCAGGGCATCGCCCTCTGGGATGTTCTGGCCTGCTGCGAACGCAGCGGCAGCCTGGATGGCAATATCCGCCTGCCCCAGCCTAACGATATCCCAAGACTGCTGCAGTCTTTCCCCGGCATAAAAAAAATCTGCTGCAACGGCAGTACTGCAGGCAAATACCTGCGGCGCTTTTTTCCGTCCCTGGCTGGGATGGCAGTAATTCTGCCGTCATCCAGCCCGGCTGCGGCCAGGTTGAGCTTTGAGGAGAAGTTGCGGCTCTGGCAACAGGAACTGGCTCCGGCGAAGACTCCTCCTCGCGCCGGGCAATGATTTTCACTGCGGCTTAAAACTGATTCGGGCGCGGTGTTGGGCGCAGTCACGGCAGCCGCTCTTATGCAGGAGAATAGCCGGATCGGCAGCGAAGATTTTCAGCATTGCAGCCGTCAGCTGCTGCACGTCCAGCAACGTCACCCGGGCATCGCCGATTGTGTTTTCCTGGATAATGCCAGTCTTTTCCAGCGCTTGCCAGTACGGCGCCCGGCGCTTCAGTTTATACCATCCGCCCCGGCAGCCGTCGGGATAATTCTGCACTTTCACGACTTTATCACCCATTCTGGCATAAGTCTCATCCATATAGCCAAGATGCCAGGCCTCCAGGGCGTGCAGATAGGTATTGCCGCCAATCGCTTCACCCAAAAACAGCAGCTTCCCGCCCCGGTCCAGCAGCTTCCGCCAGGGGCTGGTCAAGGAAAAGATATCCAGCGGGGTCTCAGAGGCCAGGAATTCCTGTGCGTTCTGTCCCCAGGCACATACGGAATGGGTCGGATGCTGGCTGCGGATTACTCCAGGATGTCGCCGGAAGACATCAGGCAAAACGCCGACCCATTTTTCAACCGGAGATTCCGCTGCAACGAAAGGCGGATTCGGGCTGCCGTCCTCGGCGTCAGTGAAAGCCGGCATGGCGATTATGCCTTCTGGCCCGACCAGTTCCTGCAAAGCCTCGATCACCGCTTCGGCTCCACCCACTATCTTGCCGAAAGAGCGCAGGCTGGAATGCACCATCAGCAGCGCCCCGCGGGCTATGCCCAGCGATTGCAGCCCGGTGAGGATATCCTGCTTGCCGACTACCGAGCGGCGGGTAATCCTGGCCAGTCCGGCTTTTTCCAGCAGCAACGCCAGGCGCTGATATTTTTCCAGCTTCTCGGGGCCGGCAATCTGGGCGACCTCAAATATGCTGCGCCGGCCATCAAACAGATACAAGTTGCTGCCCGGGTCTTCCAGCACCCAATACTCCAGGCAGTGATAGCCAAGTATCTGTGCAGCCTCAGCCCGCAAGTCATCGCTCAAGGTGCCGAAGCCCAGCGGGCCGGGCAGCAGCCGCTGCACAATCATCCGATCGCACTCTTTCTCCAAGGCCGTATTGCCGGTACTGATCATCGCTGTCCGCGGAGAGTGCGCGGGTTTGGCCGGGCACTCCTGGCTGGCACAGTAATACGCCTGGGCAGCCGCAATGGCCGCAGCGGTACGCAGTACCAGCGGCGATAACTTGTCTGCGGTGTCGGTGTTGCTGTGATAAAAATAACGGTTCTGCGGCGCGGCCCCCGGCTCGCTCCACAAGGAGCCGTACAACAGGCTCCAGGGCGGGCCAAAACCGGGGTCCTGCAACAGGTCCTCGTTGTTGGAGGAACCTTCACGGGTGTAATAACCGATGCCGGAATCGGCAGAGGCGATTTTCACCAACGCCAATGCGCTCTGGTGCAACGGGTCTTGGCGAAGGCGTGGGTCCTGCCAGAGCACAAAACGCTCCTGATAACCGTCGATCTCACGTCGCCCCAGAGAATCCACCGACATCCCCCCAATCGCATTGGCCATTTCTTCAGGGTAGCGCAGGGCATAAGCGTACAGGCTGAAGACTTCCAAGCCATGGAAGAAGCGAATTGAGTGCTGGGGCTGCGGCAGGGTTCCGTCTGCAATCAGCTGCTGCAACGCTCTGGCGGCAGCCAGCAGACAGGCCACCCCGGCCACATTATTGGTCGCATGCGGTTCATAGGCGTGCGCAGTCAGCCAGAAAACCCGCTGGTCCCGGCCGGCGATGGTTGCACTCACGCAGGGAGCCTGCCCCGAAAAAGTCCGGCTCTGCAGGAGGTACTGCGCCGGCACCGGCCCTGCGCTGCGGTACTTCTCCAGCAATTTCCGGGCTTCTCTGGGGGTAATGGAAAAGCCGCAGATGGTCTGGTGCCGGGCATCGATCTGCCCTGCTCCAAAGGCATCATTGAACCAGCGCCGGGAATTCTCCAGCGAGGGATGGACCGGATTGGGATTCACGCAGGCCAGGTACGCCTGCAGTCCGCGCTCCCTCAGTGCACTGATTTCCGCTGCACCCGGATAATGGGTGAACAAAGCGATTTCATCGCCGCTCAGCTTGTCCGGCAGCTCCTCACTGGGGATGATTCGGCCGCACTGGACGCCGGCGCTGTCAGCTGAAAACGGCACTATGCTGTATGTGTCCTGGGCATAATCGGCCAGCCGCTTTCCGTCAACCTCCAGCCAGCCGGCTTCGACATCCCAGGCCAGGGGGAAATGCCGGTCGCCATAGACGCTCCGGCCGTCGGCGGGAAAGGACGTCACCTTGGTTTCCAGCCCAGAGGACAAATATTCGCGGGCCAGAAAATCAATGCCCTGAGCGTAGGCCGAAAACGACAGCTTCAGGGGATATTCCCGGTATCGCTTAGCGAAAGCCAGGATTTGCTCACCGTCAAGAACACCTTTTATGGCGGCATAGATTTCTTCCTGAGTCATGGCATCATTTTCCCTTGTTCCAAAGATTCCGCAATCAAATATACTGGGATGGTTTGCTGACAGTTGCCGCCCTGGGCCTGGTTTCTATAGCAACCCAGCCAGGACACAGTCACTTCAGCAGCTTCAGGACTGCCTGTGAGGCGGATTGGCCGGGCCGCTCCTGCAGGTCTTCCGGCGCAGGCTGGAACCAATCTGCCGGTGTCGGAGCGACCAGTTCGATTTCCTGGCCGTTGCAGGACATCTGCGGCTTGACGGTGCCGAACTGACCGCCAAGGCGCCACAGCCCCGGAGCAAGCTGGCAGGTAAAGACCTTCTCAGCTCCATCGCGGGGGGCATAGTATGGAATGGTATGACGGATAACGCCCTGGGCATCACTCAGCTGCAGGTAGGTCTGATAGTTGGGCATCCTGGCTTTCAGATGCAACCGGAACTCTCCGGCTTCTTTGAGCATAAAGCAGACTTCTGCGAAGCCGGTAGTATTATACATGCTGCCATTCGGGCTGATTCGGGGCAGACGGGTAATCAGACGCAGATTCGAGACTTCCGGCTCAACCCGCAGCAGGTACACACCATCTTCCGCCGGATCGACCGTGATTTCGAAATTGCAACTGCGCTGGTCGCCCAGAGTCAGCTTGCCGCTGTACAACTGGCACCGGCCCGGTGCCAGCAGCGTCACCGTGCGCTCCTGCCCGTCGCGGGTGGTGAAGCCGGCCTGCAGACTGAATGGCTTACCATCGCCTTTGAGCAGGAATTCATACGTGCCCAGCTTGGCATGCGAGGTGACCTGAAAGGGCGTGTCGCATTGCCCCCGGCACAAGGCCAGTGCCTGAGGCTGGCGCCCGAAGTCCCTGACCGCAGCCATATACAGCGGAATGCGCTCCATCATAAAGTACTCGACCGAATTCATCGGTGCCCGGGCCTGCAGGTCTGAAGTATTATACCGATACAGGAACAGCTCCAGCAGCCAGGCAGCATGGGAGAGATAATGCTCCCGACCGGTAATGCGCCAGGCCAGAGTCAGGATATTGATGTAATCATGCAGCTTCGAGCCGCCGGAGGAGGCATCGCCATACCCGGCGATATATGCATCCGCCCAGGCGACGATGGCCTGCTCTGTACGCTGGTCCTTGGTCAACAGCCAGTATTTCTGCATGCCTGGGGCATAAACCGGCCAGCCGGGGAACGAACCGGGAATCAGGGCCGAAGAAGGCAGTTGCGGGGTTGTAATCTGGCTGTCCAGAACTGCAGTGATGAATTTCTGCGCCAGCTCCAGATACGATGCATCGCCGGTACCCAGATACAAGTCCACCAGAGACGAAGTCACCCCGGTGCCTTCGCGGGAAGCATGCGCCTTGCGAAAATTCTTTTTGGCGGAATCGCCCCACATCGTGGCGACTTCCAAACCGCGACGGTCACCAGTAAGGAAGAAGTACAGGAGCATGAATTCGGTCTGGGTGTTGTAGTCATGCACTCTGGTGCCGGCATGCCAGTGCGAGAGGCCCTTGTAGTCATTCAGGCCGCCCTTGATCTTGCGGCTCCACTGCAGCTCGGGAGTCGTCGGTGCTTCTGATTCCGGCGTGGACCAGTTGCAGATATCTATATCCATCAGATGGCGCGAGACTGCCACTGCCCAGTGCATATACTCTGTATCGCCCTTGCGCAGAGTCAGCAGCCAGGGCACCGAGCCGGAGACATGATGGTAGCCCTTCCAGGTGCGGTACAAATCATCCCAACGACCAAGTTCCTTGTTCCACGCTGTATGACCATCGCCATAATTCCATTTGCCGAAATCCCCGGGCGGAGTTTCGCGGGCCAGCTTGCGCTCCAGAATCCAGCGCTCTGCCAGGTAGCGTTCTATCTCCGGGAAATTCTCCGGGTCGTAATGATGCGCCGGCCCCAGCACCGTGCTGGCGCAGACCCATTTGGGATCGGGCAAGGCAGTAGGCGGCTGGCTCCACACTGCCGGGAATTCATCGCCGGTGGCGGCAAAATCGATCCGCAGCACTGCTGTCTTGGCCAGCCCGAGACAGCTCTCAATCCGCCCTTCCCGGAAATAGCGCTTCTCGTAATCATCGCCGATATCCCAGTACGCCGGCGGAGCCTGGAAATCAAGCACCTGCCCCTCGTGACAGTACCAGAGATACTGCCGGTTCGCGTCGGTTACCGCACGCTCCGGCTTGGCCACTCCATGCGCAGGCCAGAAATGATAAATCAAGGCCTCCGGGCGGGCTTCCAGCTCATTGGGGAAGTTCTCACGGAAGTCTTCGACATACAGCAAGGTGTCATCGCCACGCAGCCAGCCTGGCGCCGCCTCGCCGTCGCCCTGCTCCCGCCAGACTGACGGGCGGTCGGATTCGCCTATCAGATATTTGTCATATTCGTACTGCAGCAGATAGCGCCCCGCGCTCTCGCCGTCCGCCCCGCCGATGTTCAGACGCTGATACTGCCCGGGCACGACAAAGCCGATATCGCGGAAACGGGCCTCAGCAGTGCCGCCGGTGATCAGGAAAGTGAAGTAAACCTTGACCTCGCTGCTGCCGGCATAAAAATGGCTGCGCAGGAGATAACGGCAGAACTGCCCGCCTTGTTCATTCACAAACCACCCTTCGGCGCAGACCACTGCGCGTTCCGGGCCGGCCTCCTCCAGCAGCAGCCGCTCCGGCTGTCCAGCCGCACGGTAACACACACCTTCAGCAGTCACAAAATACGCTCCGCTCTCCGGCATCGCCCGCTGCGGGGCACCGGCTGGCTGCACGGATTCCAGGAACGAGTAGTTACGGCGATTGATAACAAAAAGCGCCACGCCAGTATTGATTTGGAAAGCTTCCTCATTGCTGCTGATTGAGACCACCGGCTGCAGGCCGATATTGGAGGGCGCGACAGGACGGTCCCGGAGCACAAACTGCTGGCGCTTCTCGCCGCTCAACTCGGGCCGGAAATCACAGGCCAGCCAGCGGATATCCTGGCTGCCGGGATAGCGGTTCAGAACCGTAATCTGGGCCGGCACTTGCTGCTCTCCGGAAAAAATCTCCAGTCCCACCGTACTGGTGAGTGTCCCTGGTGCAAAGGGTATGCCGACATAGACCGCCCTGCGACCCTGGAAACCAGCAGGATTATCAACGGCAATGGGCACTTCCAGGGCATAAGACAATAAACAGAGCAAACCGGCAAGTGCCAATAACCGTGCGGACATCAGATACTCCTGGTTGAATATTACCAACGATATAAAAGCCGCTCATGGATGCACTGCTGCTTACCAGTTGTCGTGCCAGTTTTTGCCGCCCATGGTCGGGCTCGGACACCAGAAAGACGATATATAGGCCGAGCTCTGAATAGCCTGGTTAGGTACCTGATGCATTTTCAGGGCCTGGACGTGACCGTCAATAAACAGTACATTCGCTGTATTGCCATGCGAGAAAGACATCGGGTATGAATTGAGGTTGTAGCTGGCAATGGGGCCGGGGCACTCCGCCACCTGACAGGTGCGGGCGGGCATTTTCACATCACTCAAAGGATGGCCGATGCCCTTGCTGTTCTGGGGGTACAGCCGGCTGTTTAGTCCGTAACCATAAAATCTGGTATGTGAGGTGGTAACTTCCCCGGGGACTCCGCGCGCCGGACAGATCAAAGCACTCTTGTAGGGGACATTATGCTTGGTCTTATAGCAGCCGCCAAATGGCGGCACGTATGCCCCGGACCCGGAATTGAGGTTCAAATATTCCGCTACTATACCGTAAGTGGGACTCTCGGGGAACCAGTACAAATCACTGCCCGGGGGATTGAGAATGCGATAAGGCGGACTGCAGAAATCATTGGCCTCGGCATACAAAAACAGCCCCACCCCCAATTGCCTGGTATTACTCATGCAATGAGATTTATGCGCGGCCTGCCGGGCGTTGCTCAAAGCCGGCAGCAGCATTGAAGCCAAGACCGCAATAATGGCAATCACCACCAATAACTCAATCAGGGTAAAATTTCTTCTGCTCATATTATTCACCTGTAAATGCAACCCCTACTACTCAGTTAAAAAATCAGCCTAAAGTTTAATATACTGCCTGAACCTCAAACAGACAATTAAAACAGGCATTTTTGGGAGAGAACCGCCTATCCGCCTGTCTGTCAGAATGCGTACCATTCCGGGAAGGCTTTTCTGTTTCACTTCCCGGTGGTCTTATTTTCCCGTTGCTCCTGGCAATGCCCACAGCAGTCATCCAGCGGCTGCAGTTTGAAGAAGAAATAGTTCTGCTGATGCCGCCAGACGGCCGGGGAAATAAATCCAACTGCGGGAACATAGAAGGCACAGGTTCCGACCAGGTCCAGGATGCCGGTGGGGCTCAATTGTCTGCCGCACCAGGCGTTCTGCCCCCGGAAACCGTCTTTGTGCACATAGATGGAAAAAGTACTGTCCTTGCGCACCGACAACCGCAGCGGCGAGAGATGCTTCCGGCCTTCGATAATGACCTCCGCTCCCGGTGGCTCAGTTTCAACCACGATATCCTCGTGCCAAGGCATGAACAACGAACAGGAGGACCCCAAAAGCGTCCCTGCCAGCAGCAGCATAAACTGCAAATGATAGGTTGACTGCATGACTTTGAAAAATCAATTTGGAGTGAAAAAAGGTGCGGAAATTGCCGGTCGGTCAGCTGGCCGTCCGGGAGTTGCCGGTTGTGCTGTCAGCCGCCTGCAGTTTCCCCGTCTTCAGGCTGGCCGGCACTGATTGTGGCAACGTTCCCGACCGCTGGTGTTCAAACATACTGGCCACAATAGCATAAACGATCATCATCTGGATGAAATTGATCTGCTGTTTCAGTACCCATTCCAGGGTTGAATGCAGGAATACCGCCACCAGCCCGCCGCAGATTCCAGCCAGCAGATAGAATTGACTGTGCTGACGATAAGCCGGCAGACTCCGCCATCCCAAGGCAAAAACTGCAGCGTACCAGCAAAGCAGCGCCAACAGTCCCAGCCAGCCGCACTCGGCGCCTACCAGCAGGTAAACCGTCTCCACGATCCCCCATGGTTTTTCCTCCTGCCGGTTTTCCCACCGCTCCGGCTCCAGATATTTCGGGTTATATGGGTAGTAGCGGTCCATCTTCAGGCTCCAGTTATTCACCCCCACTCCCAGCGGCTCAGCTTTGATCATGTTCCAAGCCGCAGTAGCATAGAATATTCTGGCATTCCCTGAGGCTGTCGAGGCATTCTTGAAACGATACATTACCTGTGACAGGAAAAGACCGGTGCCCACCAATGCGCAGAGTGCCATACAGACCAGTATGCGCAGTTTCCGGGTATTGATTCCTGTAGTCAGGCACAATACCGTAGTTACCGCGCAGCCAATGGGGAAACATAGGATCGTTCCCCGGGAATAGGTACTGATCAAGGCTGCAGCATTAAGCAACAGACAGATGGCAAAGAAGCTTGACTTGAAGAAGCTTTTGCATTGCATCCAGCCGGCCAGGAAGACCGGGCAGATCAGGTTAAGATACATCCCCATACTGTTCTGATGGGGAAAAACACCCCGGGCCTGATAAATGCCATCCAAATACTTGCCTTTGACCACCGCCAGGAAAGACAGCAGCAGCATACAGGCAATGCCCCAGACAAATACCTCATAGTCTTTGCTGTGCCGAAGATAAGAATACACGCACACCAAGACCAGATACATCATCAGCATCTTCCAAAGCTCATAAAACGAAATCAAAGCGCTCTCGGCATTAATCACCGACACCACAGAGCAAAGGAACAGCAGTATATAAGCCCATAAGCCCCGGACATAGAAGTAGATTCGCACTTTTCTGAGGTGCATTGCCAACAGAGCGGAAATACATAACAGATACACTAGTGAGATTTCCATGCCGCGGGCAGTGCCACGGTAGAGCTCATCCGGGAAAAAATTGATCGCCGTTTTCGCGAAAACCAGCGGTATCAGCATCATCACGAAAAACAACCCGCGCAATAAGCGACGGTCAAACGACAGTACATACCCCAGCGGTAAGGTATAAAACAGAGCCATCCAAAAGATAATATGCTTCAGCGCCAAAGCGATTGCCTTTTATGTCTTAAGAATAAGCTGCCCGAATGCCTGTCCGCAAATGCCATTCCCCTCCCAGGCCTGTGTCCATGGCAATCTGAGTCCGCGCCCCGGGCAGCGTTGCGGTTAATCATCATAGTGGTTGTCATACCAGAAAGCGATAGGCGAGAGAAGCATATTGATCAGCTGCGCCGTCGGCATGACTTTGCGCACAAAGACATTGTAACCGGAAACACCATCCTTGGGAATATAGACAATGTCGCCGGCCTGCAGCGGGATATTGGGCTTTATGCCATTCAGAATGGCCTGCAAATCAGCACGATAAAAACGGGTATTGCCAATTCCCCCGCGCATAACTACCGCATACTCCCAATGCTCATCACGCAATCCGCCGGAGTTGCTTAGCGCCTCCAGCAGCCCCATCCCCGGATTCCACAGCTGGAAGCGCGGGGTGCGCACTTCCCCGAACACCGAGACCATCTTTTCCGTGCGGGCAGCGATGTAGATGTAATCGCCTTTCCGTAACCGGATATTGTGCAACGGGTCACCGAAGTCGATGGCTTTGCTGAAATCAACCGGAATAATCTCCTTGCCCCGGACAAAAAACGAGTTGGCGAAATCGTGTCCATCCAGTACTTTGCCGTCAAACAACCGCTTGGAGGAACCGCGGGCCTTTGCAAACAGGTCCGCCAGTTTAATATTGCCATGCACCGAATAAATGCCCGGTTCGGTAACTGCCCCCGAGATGGTTGCAGTCTGCGAACGGATTTCCTGGGGCAGAATTCCCACTACCGGATTTTTGATGTAAGCCGACAATGCTGACTCGACCTGCTTCACCGCCTCAGGAATGGTCATTCCCCCGACTTTGATCTGCCCCACAAACATCATAGCGATATAACCGTCCGGCGTCACCGGAGTAGTGACTTCCAGATCAGGATTATTGTAAACTTTCACGGTAAAGATATCACCGGCATCAATAATGTAGTCCGGATAGGGCTCCGCAGCAATATCCTCCAGTTTCTTTTCCCGCGCCTGGATATCTTCGGCAGTAATTTCTGATTCTTCCAGCAGCACGGTGGAGGCATCAGGGAGTTCCGAGTATACGCTCTTGCAGCCTGGAAACCAGAACAGACCTGATAACAGCAAAAAAACTGGCCATATCCGCAAATCCGGGGTTGTTTTTAGCACGGTCATTTCTTATTTACTCCAGTCAATACCGCACAGATGTGCGAAGAAATTCCCTCTTTGATCCGGCGCAGATTGCGCAGCATCCGGCGCGACGAACGCCGGTAGCCAAAAAACAGCACGACACAATCGGAGAAATTCGCCATCTGGCTGAAGAACAGCTCCTGGCCCGAAAATGCCTCCGCCCGGCTCACGCGCACCAAATCATAATGCTGCTTGATTATTTCAATATCCCGTGACAATATCTCCACTTCCGAATCCAGCAAAAGATTCAGGTTATTGATGCAAAACTGCCCGCAGCGGGGGGTCAATTTCTCCACTCCCAGCAATTCTTCTTCCCATTCCGCATGACAGCCCGGGGTGCCTTTCGGGCATGGCTTCGCCAGACCTGCAGAAGTCACGCATTTGATATGGAAGACCCGCAGGCCTCTAAGAGCAAAATTGACATCCAGCAGATCATCCAGCTTGGATACATCCTGGCTGCCTTGCATTATAACCTGAAAAATGCCCCGTGTATTTTCCGGCATCGTCTCCTGCAGCCGGAAGAAAATATCGTGTGCGAATTCCTGCAGGCGTTCCTGGTTGTAAGACCACTGCCGCAAATCGGGAAATTCACCTAAATTCTCAATCGCAGCCAAAAGCGGGAATTCCTCTCCGGACTCAATCTTCCCCCAGAAAAACAACAGTGCAACCCAGACCAAAGCCAGATTGAAGACCAGAAATCCCGCACTGCCGGCGGCAATCGCTGTATGTTTGAGCATCACCCGATCGGTCAACGAAGCACCCTGCGCCTCTTCAATGACCACCAACTCCTGGGCAATTGAGGACAAGGCAGTGCGGTACTTGGTCAAATCATCCTCAATTTTCCGCAAGGAACTGTTAATTGAGTTCATACGGCTTTGCAACCGTCCTTGAGTGGCCAGGCCATTAAGGAGATTCTCCGCCCGCTGCTGATTGATTTTCAACTCATTCTCGGTGACTTTCAAGCGCTGCTGCAAGACCGACAGGGAATCTTCAGAATTCTGTTTCATCAGGCGCATCGCTTCTGCATTTCTGGCCAGCTCCGGGTCCAAACTGCCGAGGTCTTTCTCTTGTACAAATGCCTCGCGCTGCTCCTTGATGGTAGCCAATTCCGCCAGCAATGCCTTGACCTTGGGATTCTGATCGGTGTACAGCTGGCGGGCCCGCAGCAACTCCTGGTTCAGGCGCTGCTCCTCAGATAAATAATAATTCAACGTCTTGATTTGATTGTCGATATCAGGCGACAAGCCTTTGAGCTTGGCATTGATTTCCTGCAGGCGCGCACTCTCATTGCTGGCTTTGACATTCAGTTCAGAGATCAGGAAGAGCTGGTCAGTAATCATCTTACGGATATTGCACAGTTCCTGCTCTGGCGATGCCATGGTAGTGGGATTAAGCAGCTTCTGCAATTCCAATTCGCATTCGCCCATCTCTTTCAGCCAAGCGTCTTTCTGTTTCTGCAGCAAGCCCAGCTTAACCTCCAAGTTCCCGCCCCGGAACTGTTGGAATTCCTGCAACAGCAGTCTGACCACTACGTTGTTCAGCTCGCGGGCTTTCTCCGCCGTGGAATCCATGGCGGTAATCAGAATCAGGTTGTTGCGGTTGCGCACCTGAGTGGCTACCAAACGACTCTCCAGACTGGCGCTCTGTTCAGGTGAAAGTCCTAACTGGGCTGCCGCAGCCATACGCAATGACTGGCGATAAAATAAATCCACCACCAGCTTCACATCAACCGAAGAAGCATCAGAAACCTTCGGATAGTATACCAGCCGGGCCGTGGCCGAATACCGGTTGGGACTATCGCTGGAACGCATCCAGAAATAATACTCGAAAGCGGCGAACGACAGCAACAGGATTACAATCAGCACCGGCAGACGCTTTATCAGAATAGCAAAAGAAAGCCGCTGCGCATTGAGTTTGCTTTGTAGCTGTTCGTCAAGCACTTGTACATCTGAGTGTAATTCAGGCTCCACTGCTATTCTGCCTTAATATAACGTCCTTAATTGAATAGTCGCCATAAGCGCATAAACGCCGGATATGAAAGCGAAACACGATCAGGCATTTTGATACTGTAATCCTTTAGGTGATGATTTTCAAGTAACAACGGGTATAATTCCGCCAGTGTCCGCAGTACCGGGTCACAGAATAAGTCCGCCAAGGGAAACAGCTGCCTGGTATGCCAAAGCCAGCGCAAAGCCTGGCGACAACGGCTCTGCGGAGATTGACCGCGCAACCGCAGCAATGCCGTCCGGACTTGCGCCGGTGCAGCAACATG
The DNA here is from genome assembly GCA_012800565.1 of Lentisphaerota bacterium. GTDB lineage: Bacteria > Verrucomicrobiota > Lentisphaeria > Oligosphaerales > Oligosphaeraceae > JAAZIZ01. The sequence continues at coordinate 5,229 of JAAZIZ010000365.1, read as the reverse complement.
GCCATCATCCCGTGGCAGCCCTAGCATGGCCAACAGGCTGTCCTGCCATAGTTGCCGTACCTGCACCCAGAACTGTAACAGATCACAATCTGGTTCCGTGACTGGACGGGCCTTGTAGAGCAAACTCATGGCGTACATTTCCGGCAGTACAATGCCGGACAGCGGATTGTCCTGCCGCAACAGTTCTCCTCGCTCCTGACTGCGATAACGGTATCTTTTCTGCTGCAGCAGCAATGCATCACCGCACCCCAGCACCGCCTTGTGAAGATTGCGCAAGGCGAAATCAAGGTCGGGCAAAGTCACACGCTGTTGCGCCAGCCGTTGCGCAGCCAGCAGAATTCCGGTACCGCGGTTGAGCATCAGACGGTACGCTTCCAGAGGAGGGATGTCCGCCGGTTCCAAGCGTGGCCAGGCTGCCAGAACATCTTCCTGCCCATAAACCAGCTGATTCCCTTGCAGGAGCTCCTGGAACATCAAAGTATGCGCTTGCTGCGGCAGCCGGGAGAGATTCCGGCAAGGTGGGAAGTCGACCTCCAAAGACAGGGCTGCGCTCCAGCGCCGGGAGATATCCTGCAGGGCCGCATCAATATCCCGCCGGCGCCGGCGACTGGCCCGGGCTGTAAAGACAAACATATCCAAGTCATTGTACAGCGTCTTGCGCCCGTCGTAACGCAGGCAAACCCCACCTTCGCCGCGGCCGTAACCGCCGCCGAGATATACATAATCCGGACGGCAAAGTTGAGGCAGTGCCGCAATATCGGTCCGGATGCAAGCCAGGACATGCGCCAACTGCGCATCAACCTCAACATCTGATGTGGCAGTGTAATGAAACATTGTATGTTCGCAGACGGACTGGCCAAGGCCTAAGGCACAACCCCGATACCGGAACAGACGGCTATTGCCGAGCTGAAAGCCAGGCCCAATTCTATTGCGGGAGCTCAAAATCCATCAGAAACAGACGGTTGATAAAGGACCTGACTATAATCGAAAAACGCTGGTAAAGTGAGCCATGGATGCGAAAATAACTGTCATCGAGCCTTTTTTGGAACTGGTCGCGATGCACGGAAAAACGGTCTGAATAACAAAATACCGCTGCGGTTTCCGGCGGCAGAGCGTTCCCCACCAGACGCCGGCGCAGACCAAGGACTTGCCACAGACCCCGGTAACGGTCCAAAGAAAGCTTGTAAAACCAAGTCCCTGGGCGACCGCCGCCGGCTTTGTAAAGAAGCCAGCCCAAATACAGCGGGGTCAGAGCCAACAGCAACAGCAGTGCGATGATCCACTCCACGACACAAAGCAGACTGAAGTTCATATTGTTGCGCAGGTCACTGACAAACAGGCTGTCCTCGAACAGCAACGCACTACCCGTCAGCGGATCAATGATCTGCTGACGGCAAACGATTTTGTTAATCAGCTCCATCTCCTCGGCAACATAGGAATTTCTGGTGATGATGCAGGACTGCAGGTAGCAGCCGCTGTCAACAATCACATTGTTGCCAATAATGACCTTACCGGCCAAGACGCAGTCGCGCTCCAGGCAAACATTGTCACCCAGCAATACCGGACCGGTAATCTCAACCCCAGGCATGATCACGTCATTCATGCCCGTCAACACTCCGGACTCGACCTTGTAGGAAGGCAGCGAAAAACAGGAATCGTTCTGCAGTACTTCGAAATTCAAGTCGAAATAACGCCGGATGGAATCCAGGGGCGAACAAGGTATCGGCAACTGCAGATATTTGCCCTGGGAAAAAAGATATGCGCCTTCAACCGGTTTTTCGACCTCCCGGGCAGCGGCAAAAAGGCTGCTGTTCAAAGTTTTCAGGTCATAATTAAGAAATACAAGGCCCAGCAGCAGGATGACATCGCCATCACGGCAGAAATCGGCATTCAGGTGCAGAAGCCGCCCGCAGTCTTTTTCGCAGCGGAAACCGCGGTAATCTACCTGACAAGGCCAGCGCCGACCGGTCTGCAGACGCTGGGCCCAGTCCCAATCATAGTTGAAGTCAAGGATGCGGACCGCCTCCACCCCCAGACGGGAACAGAAATCCAGGTAGTATTCACCCAGCGGCTTGCCTGTCACCGGCAGGGTATAGAGGCTGCACTCCGGAAAATACTGATCCGCCCAACTGCTTTCCTGGGTATTGATATTAATCAGTGCTTTCATGGGTCAGTAAGCCCCCCGGCCAATGAAAACAGCGGGAATGGTCTTGAGCAGAATCCAAATATCACGCCAGAAACCATGGTTTGCGATATACTCCTTATCCAGCTCGACCTGCTGCTTGAAAGGAATTTCACTGCGACCGGAAGTCTGCCAAATGCAGGTGATGCCGGGCAGGACATTCAGACGCTTGCGATCCTCCAAGGTATACTCCTTGACCTCACTGGGCAGAGGAGGACGGGGCCCAACCAGACTCATGTCACCACTGAGGACATTGAACAGCTGAGGCAGTTCATCTATGCTGAATTTGCGGATGAAACGTCCCACCCGAGTCACCCGGGGATCATGCTTCATCTTGAAAATCACCCCATCGGACGATTGATTCTGGGGCAGAAGCTCAGCTTTGCGCTGGTCAGCATCATTGTACATGGAGCGGAATTTCAAAAACTTGAAATGCCGCCCGTATTGTCCTACCCGTACCTGCTGAAAAATTATCGGCCCGCGCGATTCCAGTTTGATCAGCATTGCCACCAGGAACATCATTGGGGACAGCAATAGCAAGGCCAGCAGTGAGACAACAATATCAAAACAACGCTTCATACGCGTTGAAAAATAAATCGTGAATTTCCAGGCCAGGACTTTTCCGTGCGGGCGCGCTCCGGACTTGATGCGCCGGTTCAACGATCGCATCAGTTCCCGCATCTCTTCATTTTTCGCCCTGCGTTCTTCCATTGCTTGCAGTATACCTGATTCGCTTTCAACGCCACAGCTGTCCGCTGCTATAAGCCTCTTTACGCCATCAGAGCAGTACACTGCTCCTGCAACTGCTCCAGCAGCTTCCCGGCCGTCTCAAAATCTGACTCCTTGCCCGCTGCTTCCAGCTTCTGGCAAATCTGATATGCGGTCGTATGCCCGACATTGCCGGCACAGCCTTTCAGAGAGTGCGCCGCACGTGATACCCCCACCCCATCCCGGCTGGACAGCAGAGTCTCTATCCGACCTAAGTTTTCCCGGAATGCCAAGAGGTATTCCTGCCAAAGATCATCAATCACCTCCTGCTCATCTATGCCCAGGGTGTTCCTGATGTATGCGCAAATCGTTTCTTTCATACCGCAATTACCGTAAGTTGATGTTCTTCCACGTCTCCAAAAGGGCAGCAGTTGAGCTGCCCGCATGCATTATTCCGATTTCTTGTCCAACACTAAAAAGCCCGTCACATTCAAGCCCCAGTAATGATGCCGGGTTATGGTCTCAGCCAGACGCAGGATTATTGGCAACCCCCGTCCGCTTTGCGCTCGCTGTTCGTTGAGTTCATCCAGAATCGTGTCAGCATCTTTACCGGACAGGCCCGCGTGATAATCCCAGGATTTACCGTGGTCCATAACCTCAATCCAGGCCTGCTTGTCCTCCAGGCGCAAACACAGCACAATACCGTCCCGCAGACGCTGATTCCTCTCCAGGCCGTGCTTGACGATATTGGCCAGGAATTCACTCAGCAGCAACTCCACCCGCACCCCCAGATTCTCGCTCCCGCTGGCCTCGGCAATGCAATTGCCAACCTCAAGCACCGCTTCCTCAATCTCCTCAATGCTGGCCCCGATATAACGGATATGGGTATTTTTGTCTTTGCGGTCATTCTTCTTGATAGCAAACAAAAAGATATCATCAGATGGGAAATCGTAGCCGATTTGCGTGATGGCATTGCGCAGATGGCAGGGAATGGCTACTACAGTTTCAGTGCGGTTCAAGGACGCAATCAGAGACAACAGTGTTTCTTTCTCCAGAAAACTGTCCGGGCTGCTCTGGGAACCAATATCCAGCAACCCATCCGTGAAAGCGATGAAAACTGATTCGTCCGTAAAATCAACTTCGACATTGTCCTGCTCCCGGTAAACATTGTCCGGCAGCATCCCCAAGGGCAGACTCCCCCGCTGCTCGGGATTCAATTCGCGGATTTCACCGGCAGCGGCATCCAGGCAGATAAGATCGGGATGACCGGCCGTCTGATAAACCAGGCGATTCTGACGGAAATCCCAGATCGCGGTCAGACAAGTCATATACTGCCTGACACTGAAATGCAAGCACAGAAAATCATTCAGCTGCGTTAGTATCTCATGCACGCTGACCTTGTCGCCCCCACTCTCGCACACAATGCGCTTGATCAATACCTGCAAAGGAGCCATGCACAAGGCCGCATGAATGCCATGGCCGGCAACATCGCCAATCACGCATAAACACCGGTCCCCGCCCAAATCGACCATCTCAAACAAATCACCGCTGACCTTGTAACGGGGTTCGTATAAATATGAGGCGGCATAGCTGCGCTCAATGACACACCAACGAGGCAGCATCATGCGCTGGACCTGGCTGGCCAGGTCCAAGTCAGCCTCAATCTGCTTCTGCAGCGCTTCAACCCCATCCATCGCCTGCGAAACCGATAAAGCTTTATGCAGCACTTCCAGCAGTGCTTTCTTGGTAAAAGACTTGTTCAGATAATATGAATGCTGGTCAGAAGTGATGCGGCTGAGAAGTGAATTGTCAATGCCGTCCAGCAGAGAAGTCAAAAAAATTATCGGCACGGTTTTGTTGTATTCACGAATCAGGTCCCGGAACTTGAATCCGTCAATCGAACTCATCAGAATATCGGTGACAATAACATCAAAATTGCCACGCTTGAATTCACTCAAGGCGACCTGCACATCATCAGCAGTAGTGACGTTGAAATTCTCGCCTTTCAAGCAGGATTTGACGGTAACCAGGATAAAACGCTCATCATCCAGGACTAATATGTTGGGTTGTTTCTGGTCCATAAAAACTGTTCAGACAGAAAATTAGTAAAGTAAAGACGGAAAAAATACAATCTGACGCAACTAAGCGAAGATATTATAATAGTCCCCCCACTCACAGTTTGCAACTCAACAGAGCAAAAAAGACTGCGACTTGCCAGTCCCAAAGAATCAGAAATTGATATTTTCTTTTTCTCGCCTGCCCGGTTTGCAAAAAAGTTTTCCGGGCGTAAGGTATCGTGTCGCCTTGGAGAGGTTGCACTGTTAAGCTGCTAGGCTTGT
>JAAZIZ010000364.1 GCA_012800565.1 Lentisphaerota bacterium | reverse complement strand
TAGTGGTAATGCTTCGGCCTTCCAAGCCGACGATGTGGGTTCGATTCCCATCACCCGCTCCAATTATCAAGCCGCTTGATGTAAGTAAATGCATCAAGCGGCTTGTTTTCGTTATCCCTATGCACCGGAGAGCTTTCTTCTGCTGGCGCTCAGATGAAATCACCGAAAGCGAGCAGCAATGGGTAGTCGCGCAGGGGCAGGTGCAAGAAACTGCGCAGGCCACGGCCGTTGTCCTCGACCATTCCCGGCGGTAGCGCGTAGATGGAGCCGTCAACCAGATCGACCAGGCGGACCTGCTCCGGGAGCTTCACGACTTCCAACGACACGGTCGATTCGTAGCTGGTAGTCAGTAACTCGGTGGGGCGCCAGTACACCAGGCCCGCTGAGCCATTGCCCTTGCGGAAGCCGCGATACAGCAAATCCTTGAACGAGTCGTCGCCACGCAATATACGTCGGCTGCCCTTGTCCACGCTGAACTGCAACGGCAACTCGGCCAGTTTGACGTCCTCCCGGAAGATCGCGGCAATGGTCTGCAAAGCCCGATACGACGGCTTCGGCGTGTACTCGCCGGTGGCAACGCCATTTTCGTCAAAATCTGCACCGAGAACGCCGAAGTAACCGTAATCCAAGTAGGTGGACTTGTCGCCGACCACGCCATTCAGGGCCTCGATCATATCCATGCAGGAGAAGTACGACGAGAACATGACGTCGGCGAAAAGGTCCGCCATGGTGTGGCGCGCGAGGAACTTGGCCTGCCGCCGGGGCGTCCAGGCTCCGCCGTGCAGCGCGCCAGCTCCGTCATCGCGGGACTGCGTACCGGTCTCGCCCTGGATGATCGCCATGCGCGGATTAAAAGCGTGACAGACAGCCCGGAGGCTGCGCACGCGCTCAAAGCCGCCGACTTCGTCCGGGCTGTAGCTATGGTAGGTCAAGGCGTCCATGCACTCGCCGGCACCGGTCTGCAGGACGTCATTGAGCCAGCCCAGCCCCATCAGGCACATCGACCCGCCGATTACTTTGGCGTTGGAATCGCCGGCCTTGATGGCCGCTGCCGTTGCTTTGACGAACTCGCCGTATTCTGTGCCGTTGACGCCGTGCTTCCAGCACCACTTGCCGTCGGGCTCATTCCACACTTCGTACCAGCCAATGCGCCCCTGGTAGCGTTTAGTGACGGCAACTACGTAGTTGTGCCACGCCTGCTTCTGTTCGGCGGTCTTGATGGGCGGACAACCTACGGCACCAAAGACTTTCGCAGCTTCCTCATCGTAGAGGCCATTGCCATAACAGAGGCAAAGCCAGGGCTGCAGACCACGCCGGCAAAGGTTATCCACAATGTCGTCCAGCCAGGCGAAATCATAGACGCCTTTGCTTTTCTCTGTCCGTGCCCAGCCGGATTGCAGCCGAATCCACTTCACGCCGATGGCCGCGACTTTGTCATAGGCCTTGCTGGGGTCGAACACCCCGCGGTCGAGCTTCTCAAAACCGATGCCGATTTTCGAGGTCTTCACCGCTGTTGAGGACACCGCCGTGACCTCAGCAATCTTCGTTAATTTGTCCATCCTGATCTCACTTGCTGATTTTTGTCCGGAATTATTTGCAATAATGTACTAGCTTTTTCTGCGGATCAGTCGAACCATTCCTGGGGCAGATGCTCGCGTTCACCTTGCAGCAGCTCTGCTATGATATTCTTGGCATCGCCGATATTGTTTACCAGCGGGTCGGTCATCATTGCCCGCAGCAGCAGCTGCCGGTCGCAGGTCACTGCCGCCTGGGCGGTTAGTTCGTGCGTGTCGAGAATCTGCTGGGTCAGGCCGAGAATGCCGCGTGGCAGTGAGCCGACCGGACGCGGGCGCGGCCCGTTCATGTCCAAATCGCACAGCAGTTCCAGGAATGCGTCCGGGGGCAGATTTTCTACAGCATTGCGGTTCGGGCAGTTGATGTAGAACTGCTTGCCCAGATTGCCCCACATTGATTCAATGATATCAGTAGCGTGGTCTCCGTGACCATGCTGGAAGAATTCGGCAATCGGCTGCTTGCCATCAGCCAGCTCAGTTGTCTTCTGCCAGGCGGCGGCCATCTCCTCGGCCCGGTTGAAAGCATCAAAGGTGATCAGTGGCTCCGGAATCACCGGCGATACGCCGTAGCCTTGAAAAAAGGGCACATACTCTTTGGTATGGCTGGTAGCAGTAGGATATGCGCCATAGATGTCCATCAGCTGCTCTGCATAATTGAAATTCAGGCGCGGTTTGGCTTTGGTATTAGGCGGGACAGTATATTCCTCAAGCGCTTTCTGGTGCAGGTACTCCCGCAGTTTGGGCATCAGGTCCTGCCCGTCATATGAGCATTTGATGATCCAAGTGCAGTGGTTTACTCCTGCGATGTTCAGGACGAACTTGCTGTCTTTTTCCGGGGGCGGGACTGGAAAGTGGTCATCCGCCGAAAACTGATGCACACCAGTGATGCGCATGAAATGGGCGCGGACATACGGCATGTGATTGCCGTCACAGAGCGCAAAGCTCTTGATTTGTGGAGCATAACGCATCAGGCCGATGCCCAGCACCGAGGTCGGATTGACAAAATTGATCATCCAGGCCGCCGGTGCCAGTTCGTGCATATCCTTGGCGATGCGCAGCACTTCCGGCAGCTCGCGCAGCGCCCGGAAGATGCCTCCGGGGCCGATGGTGTCGCTGGAACACATCCGGATGCCGTAGCGGGCTGCGATCCTGGTATCCAAGCCGCGGTAATAGGTATTGCGGTAGGAGAAAGAGTTGACCACGAAGTCAGCATCCTGCATGACTTCCCGCCGGTCGGTAGAGCCGATGATTTCCAGCTGCTGTGCCCCTGCATAATCCTTGGCCAGCTGCCCCAGCTTGAGCATGGTCGACAAGGTCTCCGGATTGATGTCTACCAGAGCCAGAGTGCCTTGACGCAAAATCGGACTGCTGACCATATTGTAAATGACCGGGCGGCCAAAAAAATAACTGCCAGCACCGATAACGACAACTTTCGGACCTTTCTTCATAACTGCCTCAAGTTAGGATAATATTAGGGGGATAAAAATAGCAATCCAAGCGCTGCAGCACACCTGCGCCGGGGCAGGGGAGTTCAGATCAGATTTTGCATAATGAAAGCGCGTCTTTCGGGAGTATTGTCGTCCATGAAGAATTTCAACATGCTGTCAACCTGGCGTTTTTGGTCGATAACCACCTGCTGCAGGCGGATGTCTTCACCGATGAACTGCCCGAATTCGGCAGGGGAAATCTCGCCCAGGCCTTTGAAGCGAGTCACCTCACAGTCCTTGGCGAGTTCTTGCACAGCCTGGTCGCGCTCTTCTTCGTTATAGCAGTAGTGGGTCACCCGCTTGTCCCGCACCCGGAACAGCGGTGTATCCAGGATGTACAGGCGTTCCATCTCCACCAGTGGCTGGAAGAAAGTCAGGAAGTAAGTCATCAGCAGCATGCGGATATGGAAGCCGTCGACATCGGCGTCGGTGGCGATGATTACTTTGCCGTAACGCAGATTGTCCAGAGAATTCTCAATGCCCAGGGCTTGCATTATGCCGTAGAGCTCTTCATTCTGATATACGGTTTCCTTGCGCCGGCCGTAGCAGTTCAGGGGCTTGCCGCGCAAGCTGAATACGGACTGGGTCTCGGGATCACGGGCCGTGACCACCGAGCCGGCGGCGGAATTACCTTCGGTCAGAAACAGCATCGACTCTTCGCACTTGCGCTTCTCCTCCTCCTTGCGCCGCGATTCCGCTTCATTGAGATGGTACTTGCAGTCGCGCAGCTTGGCGATCTTCAGCATTGATTTCTGGGCCAGCTCTTTCGCACCCTTGCGTACAGCCTGAATCTGCCTGCGGACACTGCGGTTCTTTTCAATCTTGTCAAAAATCTGACTCTTGGTCTCAGGGTTTTTGTACAAATAGGCGATGATGGCCTGCTTGACCTCGTTGATAATTCCAGTCTTGATGTCGGTATTGCCGAGTTTGTTCTTGGTCTGCGATTCAAATACCGGGTCCTGGATTTTGATAGCGATTGCTCCGGTGATGCCTCCGCGGATGTCATCGTACTCCATGTCCTTGCTGGACAACTCGCTGATGGCTTTGCCGATGGCCTCCTTGAAAGCCGCCAGATGGGTGCCGCCATCACTGGTGTACTGCGTGTTCACAAACGAGTAATAATTCTCGTTGAAGCTTTCAGTGTGACAGAAAGCGAATTCCATCCGTTCGGACTTGTAATGGATAATCTCATAAATCGGATCGGATTCAACTTTCGCTTCCAGCAAATCCAGCAACCCGCGGCGGGAATAGTAACGCTCACCATTGCAGATGATGCTCAGGCCGCTGTTCAGCCAGGAATAATGCTGCATGCGGCGACGCAGGAACTTGGGGTCATAGCGGAAAGAGGGAAAAATCTCACGGGAGGGCAGAAAACAGATTTCAGTGCCATTGGGCTCCGGGGTGGAAAAATTTTCCTCATCCACGAACAGCCCTTCCCGGTACCGGACCCTGGCGGCCTTACCGCCGCGCCAGGAAGTCGCGGTGAATTCCTGCGACAGGAAATTCACCGCTTTCAGGCCGACTCCGTTCAAGCCGATGGAGCTGGAGAACGGACGCTTGATGCCGTCCTTGCCAGTGATGAATTTCCCGCCGGTGTTGATTTCCGAGACGCACTCGCGCAGCTTGTCCAGGGGGATGCCCCGGCCGTAATCGCGCACCTTGGCCAAGCCCTCGGGGGAGATGCTGATCTCAATGCGCCTGCCTTGCCCCATGACAAACTCATCGACACTATTGTCGATGACTTCTTTCAGAAGTATGTAAATACCGTCATCATGATGCTCGCCGTTGCCGATGCGGCCAATATACATCCCTGGCCGGGTGCGGATATGCTCCCAAGGATTCAGGGTCTTGATTGACTGAGAACCGTATTCCTCATCACTTACGGCTTTATAATTCAATGTGTTTTCGTTTGCATCAGACACTAAATACACCTCACTGTCTTGTGTCGGGGCATGATTGAAGCGGGAACAGCCCGGAAATCAACCAGCAGCGCCGACTCATTCCCCGAATTTCTTTTTCTTGCGTCCAGGCCGGCGGGGAGTATCGGAATCCTGGTCCAGGTAGTGATCGTCTTCTTCATCAAATTCGATATCGTCGAAATCGTCATCGTAATCGTCGTCATCGAATTCATTCTCATCGTTGTCATCTAAGTCGAAGTCATAATCTTCGTCGTCATAATCGCTGAACAAACTTGACGACTGGACCATTTGTCCACATTCGGGGCAGAGGCCGTCCTCTTTCTCCACATCACTGAGCAGGACTTTGCATTCGCAATTCGGGCACTTAATCGTTTCTCTTGCCATGATCAACAATCCTTAATTAATTATGATTTTTCCCGAGGCACCAACCAAGGCAAACACTTAACGCTGGCAAAACAAAATTTATTGGCTCGCAGGAGCGGAAATCAGCTTTTTTCTGCGGGCACGGTTTTAAGGAATTCGGCGTTGCTGCTGGTTCGTTTCAGTTTATTGACCAGCATCTCCATGCCTTCCACAACCTGCGTGCTGCTGAGAGCCCGGCGCAGATTCCAAATGCGCTCCAGTTCTTCGGCTGGAATCAGCAGCTCTTCCTTGCGAGTACCGCTCTTGTCGATGTTGATGGCCGGATACAGGCGTTTGTCGGCCAGCAAGCGGTCAAGATGCAGTTCCATATTGCCGGTGCCCTTGAATTCCTCGAAGATCACCTCGTCCATGCGGCTGCCGGTATCAATGAGCGCGGTGGCCAGGATGGTCAGGCTGCCGCCATTCTCAATATTGCGTGCCGCTCCGAAGAAGCGCTTTGGTTTATGCAGGGCATTAGCGTCGACACCGCCGGAAAGGATGCGCCCGGAATGCGGTTCAATGGTATTGTACGCCCGGGCCAGGCGGGTGATGCTGTCCAGCAATATGACCACATGCTGTCCGTATTCGACCAGGCGTTTGGCTTTTTCGATGACCATTTCAGCTACCTGCACATGCCGGTCTGGCGGTTCATCGAAAGTGGAACTGACGATTTCGCCGCGTACCATGCGCTTCATGTCAGTGACTTCTTCCGGACGCTCGTCAATCAGCAGTACAATCAGGATTATGTCATCGTTGTTAGCAGTGATGCTGTTGGCAATTTTCTGCAGGATCACCGTCTTGCCGGTCCGCGGTGCAGCGACAATCAGCCCGCGCTGTCCTCGGCCCACTGGGGCGACGATGTCGATAACCCGAGCAGTGATTTCAGTTTTTTCCCGTTCCATTACCAGGCGTTGAGTGGGATAGAAAGGGGTGAGCTGTTCGAACGGGATCAGGGTACGCTTACGTTCAGGCGCCTCGCCGTTGATGCTCTCCAGCTTGGTCATCGGGAAAAAACGCTCCCGGTCCCGCGGGCGGCGGATTTGCCCTACCACGGTGTCGCCGGTACGCAACATAAAGCGCCGGACTTGGGTCGGGCTCAGATAGATGTCCTCCGGGCAAGGCAGATAACTGAAAGCAGAGCTGCGCAGAAAGCCAAAGCCATCCGGCATGACTTCCAGCACTCCGCTGCCGTACATTACACCGTTGGCTTCAGAGCTGTTTCGCTTCATAATGGCGAATATCAGCTCATGCTTGTCCAGGCTTCCGGCATCCTCCAGCCCCAATGACTCGGCAATCCTGATCAATTCCGGCATGGCCAGGCTCTGCAGATGGGCCTGGTCGATAGCTTCACGAGTGATGCGGTCAGAACGTTCGTAATCGGCTGGCAGGCTCTGCTCATCCGGCAAACCAGGATCGTCATATTCAAAATCCTGTGGCAGACCTTGCAGTCTGGAGCTTTTGCTACCACGGCGGGACGTCAGGCCGTTCTTGCCGCTGCGGGTATTGCTGCGGTTCAGTGCCGCACTCGCAGGAGCGCTCCCGCCCGAATATGCAGACGGAGGTGTTTGCCGGGCCGGCGGCGGGGTGGTCTTCTCACGCGAGGCTGGAGGCGGTGTGGGCGTTGCAGGCAGACGCGCAGTCTGCGGCTGCCCATCCGAGAGGCTGACCAGAGTGCCAGTCAGAGGAACCAGGGTGCGGCCAAAATTGAAAGAGAATTTAGGCGTCGGTTTACTCGCGCCTGGCGACTCCCCGGAGCTGTCGGCTTTGGCATCGGCCGCCGAAGACGAGGACGACTCGGGGAGTTGTTCGTAAACAACCTTGGGGACAAAGGATTTGTCGTCAGAAGTTTTATCAGATGCTTTGCTCACGCTCTTCTCTTTGCTCGCGTTCTTTTCAGAGGAAACGGCAGAATCGGACGGGTTGGCCCCCTGAGCCTCAGTAAGGCTGGCTTTTTTGCTGCGAACAACCCGTTTCCGCGTCGGCGCACTTTCTTTTTCCGGCGTTTGAGACTCAGCCGGGGGGGTGTTTTTCTCGTCTGTCATTGGTGCTTTCCTGGTCTGGAGTATTACTTATGGTTAAAAAATTTGCTTTCAGGGTTCAGGCGGAGCCAGCGGCACCCGGCTGCTGCCGGTAAAAAATCGCGGTTATACCCGGATGCCGGCAGGGAAACGGACAACATTGGATTTTGCAGAAGTTTTTTCGTTATTGGCCAAACTGCAAAGGCAGGATTGATGCATGCTGTTGAATCAAGTATTATCCGGCTGCTGCGGTGGCCTGTCTGCTGGGGTGCGGAAAGAATATATTGCGAGTCGTAGCAGGCAGTCAGGATAAACGCATCTGCAGTAACCGATAGAGGTAATCACATTGTAAAAAAAGATTCTGCCAGGAACAGCTGCTGATGATTCCGTAGTCGCTGCGGAGAAGTTTCTCATCCATGGACAGCTGTTTCTCCAGCCGAGCTTGGATTTGGGCAAGCGACCAGCCACGCGCCAGCAAACGCTCGCGCTGCGTGTCAGAATCACACCATACCGCAATCACTGTTGCGGCTTCATCCTGCCAGCCGCTTTCAAACAATAAAGGGATGGCGCAAAACAATAGACCGGAAGCCGCTGCGGTACGTTGGCGGAGGATTTCTTTCAGCTGCGGATGCAGGAGATTGTTGAGCCAGAGCAATTCCTCGTGGGAGGAAAACACAATTGCAGCCACCTTCTGCCGGTCAATGGTGCTGTCAGGCGACAAAATGTCCTGCCCCCAGCGGTGCAGCATGGCCTGCCAGGCAGGCGAAGCAGGTTGGTACAGACCATGTGCCAGGTGGTCTGCATCCAGAACTTCAGCCCCCAAAGTCTGGAAACGGGCAGCGACAGCAGATTTCCCTGCGCCAATGCCGCCAGTAATTGCAATTAAGGGCATCTCTATTAAGCCTCTGCGGAGGCCCAGGCAGGACAAGGAAATACTTTCCCAGGATAATACAGGCAAGTGCTGATTACAGCAACAAAGATAATTATCCCGGTCCCTGGATATCGTTCCCCTGGATAAAAAGCAACTGGATATACAATAATATGTATGGTCTTTCCGGTTTTTCAAGCCGGGAGCACAAAAAAAATGCCATCGCTATTTTCCCGGTTAGGGCTGGATACTTTAGTGGGCAGGAAATATATTATTAGGAGTCTGCTTCAGTCTGATGCCAATACTGTCCGCAGTTTGTTTTGTGTATTGTTCTCCAATAAATGATCAACACCCGTAAATTATCCCAGTTGTTCCTGCAGCAGAGCTCAGCCGATGCCTGGGAAGAATACAGCCTGGCGCTGGCAGGACTGCAGCCTGTGGTCTGGGATTTCATTGTCCTGACTGCCGCCAACGAGGAACAGGCGCAATTCTACCGTCGCCATTTACGCGAGCGGCAGGCGAAAGGATATCTGCCCCAAAACAGCCGTTGGCTGGTCTTGGCTGACCCGGACGGGCAACGGGAGGGTTCCGGGGGAGCGACCCTGAATGTCCTGGAAGAGGTCCGCTCCCGCTGCGGTTCTCTGGCCGGTTTGCGTCTGCTGGTCATTCACAGCGGGGGCGACAGCAAGCGCATTCCGCAGTATTCCGCCTGCGGCAAGCTGTTCTCGCCGGTGTTGCGATGCCTGCCGGACGGGCGCAATTCGACCCTTTTTGATGAGCTGCTGATCGCGATGTCCGGGGTGGCTGCCCGCTGCCAGCCCGGGATGCTGGTCCTTTCCGGGGATGTGCTGCTGCTTTTTAATCCTCTGCAGCTGGACTTGCAACTCGAAGACGCAGTGGCAATTTCCTGCCAGAAGGATGCCGCCACCGGTCAGCATCACGGGGTCTTTCTGGATGACGGGCACGGCGGGGTAAAAGCCTTTCTGCATAAAATTCCTCTGCCGCAGTTGTGCCGGCTGGGTGCGGTGGACGAGCGGGGCAACGTCAACCTTGACACCGGAGCCATCTTTTTATCCCGGGCGGTTTTGGAGGCTTTGCTCAGCCTGATATCCCGCCAGGGCCAGACTGATCCTGCCCGCCGGGCGGCAATGATCAATTCCGAGGTCCGCCTGAGCTTCTATGGCGATTTTTTGTATCCGCTGGCCATGGATTCCAGCGCTGCCCAGTTTCAGCAGGAGAAAGCTGAGGGCAGTCTGAATTTGGCTCTGCAGGCCTGCCGGCAGGAAATCTGGGCGGTCCTGCGCCCGTTCCGCTTGCGCCTGCTGCGGCTTTCGCCGGCGGAGTTTGTGCATTTCGGCACTACACCGGAACTGCTGCATCTGGTCAGCAGCGCTGTAGAAGATTATGAGTTCCTGCATTGGCAGCGCCAAGTGGGCTGTTTCGGCCTGGCCAGCCAACGCGGTTCAGCCTATAATACCCTGGCCCTGGGCAAATGCCAGCTGCCACCTGATTGTTATCTGGAAGACTGTATTGTGGCGGAGAATTGCACTTTGCCGGCCAACAGCCTGTTTGCAAACCTCAATCTGCCAGACCTGAAATACCCGGACGACATCGTGATGCATGGTCTGAAACTGCGCTCCGGCCAATACTGTGTCCGCATCTATGGCTTGAAGGACGACAGCAAGACCCTGAAATCCTACCTCGGCTGCCCGCTGGGAAAGTTCGCCGCGCCGGAATCACTCTGGGAGACTGCCTTGTTCCCCGAGTGCCAGGATTGGGAGTCCGGCATCTGCGCCGCACTGCAAATCTACCGGACCGTGCAGGAGAAAAAAAATGCGCTGGCCCAGGACAGTCACGAAAGCTTGGCGGCAAAGCTGCAATTGGACAAGCTTTTTCCCGGAATGCGCCTGCACAGCCTGGCCAGCAGTCTGGCCGAATGTGATTATCAGGCGCTCTGGGAGGCGCAGGCAAAACTGCGCCAGTATATCCTTATGGCACGCCTGCGGGAAAGCATTCAAGCGGGCCAGGAACTGGAAAAAATCCAACTCTGCCTGCCTGCCGATGTGCCCGCGGATTTCCTGAATGCCTGGCCGGAAGAACTCCTGGGCAGCTGGACCCCGGGCGAGCGAATGCGGCTGCTTTACTGCCTAAGCCAGGCACCGTTACCCCCGGAACGGCAGAGTGCTTTTGCCGCCCAGGCCTTTGACTGCATCCGTCGGGAAATCTGCCAGGCCTGCCTGCAACCTCCCCCGCCGGAACTGCATTTCGCTACCACCGAAGAGACGGTTGAGCTGCCGTTACGGGTCAACTGGGGCGGCGGCTGGACCGATACTCCGCCGTATTGCTGTGAGCATGGCGGAGTCGTCCTGAATGCGGCGATTAAACTGCAGGGGCAGTATCCGGTCCGGGTTACTGCCAGGAGATTGCCTCAGTTGCAGATTGAACTGGCCAGCGCGGATACAGGCCAGTACAGTACTTTTACTGATTTGGCTGCCCTGCAGGATTGCGGCAACCCTTTCGACCCTTTCGCATTGCATAAAGCTGCCTTGCTCAGCTTGGGCATCATTCCCCGGCAGGGAGGGCCGGCCCTCAAAGAGCTGCTGCGCCAGCTGGGCGGTGGTTTATCGCTCTGCACTCAGGTCATAAATGTTCCGCGCGGGTCGGGGCTGGGTACCAGCAGCATTTTGGCGGCCGGCAGCCTGCTGGCTTTGGGCCGGCTGTTCGGATTGCGCCATACCAGTGCTGAAATCAGCAACCTGACGCTGTGTCTGGAACAGACCATGTCCACCGGCGGTGGCTGGCAGGACCAGTTGGGCGGATTGCTGCCCGGGATCAAGCTGATCCGTACCAGTCCCGGCTGGCAGCCGAAATATGAGATACAACCCCTGCGGCTGTCCGCCAACACCAGACGGAACCTGCAGGAGCGGTTTGTGCTGATCAGTACCGGACAGCGCCGCCTGGCCCGCAATCTCCTGCGGGAAATTGTGGGAAAGTATCTGGCCAATGACCGCGATACCCTGGAAACGCTCAAGGACATCCGCGCTCTGCCGGAGAAAATGGCTGCAGCTCTGCAGCGCGGCAATATCGACTACTTCGCCCGTCTGTTGTCGCAGCAATGGCTGCTGAACCAGAGACTCGTCCCCGGTTGTAGCAATACCTGCATCGAATTTATCCTCAATGCCTGTCGAGACCTGCTGGCGGGGCAGTTTATCGCCGGTGCCGGCGGCGGCGGATTCCTGCAGGTAATCCTGAAAAAAGGGGTCAGCAGAAAGCAACTCGCGGGCAGGCTGCAGAAGTACTTCCCAGACAATGTGGCGGTCTGGGACAGCCAGTTCGCGGTGGAGAGTGACTTCTGCCCGGAATAGTTTTGGGGCCCGGGCCAGTATGCTTTTTTTTGTGAATTAAGCGCAATATGCACTTGCATTCCTGGATTTGACCAATACAGTATTTCTCTGTTTTGGTTGCGCGAATTTCAGGGCATTTCTGCTATCTTCGGCGCAAATGGCGTGCCCGGAGGATGATGGTTGTCCAGGTTGCCGTAACTGCCCCGGTACAGATGATTTCCAGTGCTGTGGAGGATTTATTTTGCCGCTGGAGAAAAGTCTTCCATGATATCACTGTGACCCTTGAGCGGCAGTACTGCCCCAGTTCAGCAAAGGAGTTGGAGTCGTGGGTGATTATTTCAGTCTGATTGTCGGAGCCATCCTGGTCAACAATTTTGTCCTGAGCAGGATTCTGGGTATATGTCCTTTCCTGGGGGTTTCCAAAAATACCAAGACGGCCCTGGGCATGGGCGGGGCAGTGATTTTTGTGATGGCCTTGTCCGGATTTGCTACCGCCTGTGTCCACCAGTTTATTCTGATTCCATATCAGGTTGAGTACCTGAAGACCATCGTCTTTATTCTGGTCATCGCCGGGCTGGTGCAGATAGTCGAGGTACTACTGCAACGCTTCAGCGAAACCTTGTACAAAGCTCTGGGGATTTATCTGCCCTTGATTACCACCAACTGCGCCGTGCTTGGATCAGCAATCATCTGCTCGGAGGAGCGCTTCAGCGTCGTCCGCAGTACCGTCTTCTGCACTTCATCCGCAGTGGGATTCGCACTGGCGCTGCTGCTGTTCTCCAGCATGCGGGAAAAACTGGCTCTGGCCAAAGCCCCGAAATGCCTGGAAGGTACACCGCTGGCTTTGATCACCGCCGGACTGCTGGCTATGGCTTTCCTGGGATTCGCCGGCCTCGGCCAATGATAACCATTCCCGGGCCGCTATCCGACCTGGGCAGAATCTGAGAAAAAATATGCAAGCTGTTGTAATTCTGTTGAGTACAGGCGTGTTGGCCGGACTGGCAATCGCCTTGGTGGTGAAATTTTTTGGCGTCCAGAGCGACCCCCTGCTGGAGGAAGTCGCCGCCTTGACCCCAGGCGCGAATTGCGGGGGATGCGGTTATGCCGGTTGCGCGGCATATGCTGACGCCATGGTGTCGGGGGAGGCTAAACCTGGCCTGTGCCCGGCCATGTCGGAAGATAATGTGAAGAAAATCAGCGCTCTTCTGGGCGTCACTTCTGAAGTTCGGGTGCGGAAAGTCGCAGTGATCTGCTGCCGTGGCGATGATGATATGGCCACCCGCCAGGCTTTCTATAATGGAATCAACAACTGCCGGGATGCGATGCAGGTCGCCGCCGGAGCCAAGACCTGCACTTATGGCTGCCTGGGGTTGGGGGCCTGTGCCCGGGCCTGCCCGTACGGAGCTATCGAAATCACTTCCAAGCGCTTGGCCGTGGTACATCCGGAATTGTGCGTCGGCTGCGGTAAATGCGTCCAGACTTGTCCTAAAAAATTGATCAAGCTGGTGCCGGCCTCTGCACCTCTGCATGTCTTGTGCAGCTCGCCGGAGAAAGGGGTGACCAAGCGCAAGGCGTGCAAGGCGGCCTGCATCGGCTGCCAGAAGTGCGTAAAGGCTGCTGGAGAAGGGCAGATTCGCATGAACGGCTTCCTGGCGGTCATCAATTATGGCGATCCGCCGTCAGCCGAAATCGCTTCCAGCTGTCCCACTGGCGCCTTGTCAGCCAGCATTGCTGGCACAGAGCAATCCGGACCAGAGAATGAGGTCATCAATGCCTGAAATTATTTATCAGTTTTATGGCGGTGTGCATCCTCCGCAAGCGAAAATATCCAGCCAGGACGCCATTGTTTCTGCTCCGTTGCTGGAACGGTATGTCATTCCCTTGCAGATGCATATCGGTGCACCGGCCCGGCTGCTGGTGCAGAAAGGCAACAAGGTTCTGCGCGGGCAGATGCTGGCCGACGCCAGCGCTTTTGTCTCCGCCCCGATTCATGCGCCCACCAGCGGCCTGATCAAAGAGGTCACCACCTGTCTCGGTGTGCTGGGCACCCAGCTGCCGGCAGTGATTCTGGAAAGCGATGGCGAGGATACTCCCGCTGAACCGCTCGCACCTATCCCGAATTGGCAGGACAGCGCTCCGGCGGACTTGCTCCGTCGTATCGGCGATGCCGGCATTGTAGGCATGGGCGGAGCGGCTTTCCCGACCGTGATTAAGCTCTCGCCTCCACCGGAAAAGAAGATCGATACGCTGATCATCAACGGTGTAGAGTGTGAACCTTGTCTGACTGCTGACCACCGCCTGATGCTGGAAAGTCCAGACAAGATTATCGCCGGTATGCAGATTTGCGCCAGGATTCTGGGAGTGAAACGCATCCTTTTGGGGATTGAAAAGAATAAATCCGATGCAGTGGACTTGATGCGCAATAAGACCCAGGACACGTCTATTCAGGTCTGCGCTTTGGATGTGCGTTATCCTCAAGGTGCGGAAAAACAGCTGATTTACACCTTGACCAAACGCAAGGTGCCGACCGGTGGCCTGCCCATGGACATCGGTTGCGTGGTCCAGAATGTCGCCAGCGTTTATGCCATTGCTGAGGCAGTGATCGACGGAACCCCGCTGTACCAACGCATTACTACGGTAACCGGTACCCCGCTGCAGTCGCCCGGAAACTGGCGTTTCCGGGTTGGGACACCGTACGCAGAGGCCATCCGCCTGGCCGGCGGGGTCACTGAAGACCCGGTGAAGATCATTTCAGGCGGCCCGATGATGGGTGTTGCGGTGTATTCTTTGGATATCCCGATCACCAAAAACACCTCCGGCATTCTGCTTATGTCAGGTGCCGAAGTCAGCCAGTACCAAAGCAAATCCTGCATCCGTTGCGGTCGCTGCAATGACACCTGTCCCATGCAGCTGATGCCCGGCATCCTCAGCGTCCAAATTGAAAATGAGTCTTTCGATCTGGCCGAGAGCTGGCATGTGATGGACTGCATGGAATGCGGTTGCTGTTCGTATATCTGCCCGGCGGGCCGGCCATTGGTGCAGCATATGCGCCGGGCCAAAGCCGATGTCACCGCATTGCATCAGGCCGCCAAAGCCGCCAAGGCTGCCAAGGAAGCAAGAGAAGCAAAAGAAGCCGCAAAAGAAGCAAAAAACAGCCCAGCCTCAGCACCGGGCAAAAAATAAGGCACCGGGCAAAACTGTCCGGCTCCTAACTCTCCAGTAGCAATCATCTTTTTTCCAGGTTCGTAATTATGTCAGAGAATGAAATTAGAATGCCGGATACCAGCAGGCTGATTGTCAGCAGCTCGCCGCATTTCCATACCACTGACTCAGTGTCGAAAATCATGCTGTGGGTCATAGCTGCGTTACTACCGGTCACCGCAGTCAGTGTGTGGCACTATGGTTTGCCGGCCTTGGAGGTGATTTTCTTCTGCACTGCCGGCTGCGTGGCGGTGGAAGTGCTTTGTGCCCGATTGATGCGACGCCCCATTGAGATCAATGACGGCAGCGCACTGGTAACCGGTCTGCTGCTGGGGCTGAATCTTCCCCCGGGTACACCGATCTGGATTTGCCTGGTCGGTGCGCTGCTGGCCATCGGTTTGGGCAAGATGGTCTTCGGCGGCATCGGCTGCAATCCTTTTAACCCGGCTATAGTCGGACGGGTCGGGCTCTTGATCGCATTTCCGCAGACCATGAACACTTGGATGACGGGGCCTGACGCATATACTACCGCAACCCCGCTGAAAATGCTCAGCGACGCTCATCTGGCCGGGCAAGAGGGAGCCACCAATGCGATGTCGGAAATGCTTTCGCAGGTGTCTTATGGCGACTGGCTGCTCTTGAATCAGCATGGCGGCAGCATCGGAGAGATCAGCGCTCTGGCTCTGATTCTCGGTGGTATATTGCTGATCGCTTTGAACATAATCCGCTGGCAGATACCGTTTTTTTATATCCTGACAGTAGCCGTTTTTACCGGCTTGGCCTGGTTGAGCGACAGCAGCCTCTATGCCCCGCCGCAGTACCACCTGCTCAGCGGCGGGTTGCTTCTGGGGGCATTCTTTATGGCCACGGATATGGTAACCTCGCCGGTCAGCCGTACTGGAGCCATAGTCTTCGCCATCGGCTGCGGCATCATTACCTGCGTTATCCGGCTCTGGGGCAGCTATCCGGAAGGGGTGAGTTTTGCGATCCTGATTATGAACGCACTGACACCCTTGATTGACCGCATGACGGCAGGCAAACCATTCGGTGCCCCGAAAAAGAAAGGCCTGAAACTATGAAGGATATCCTGAAACTCTGCCTTAGCCTGGGAATAATCTGCACCATTGCAGGAGCATTACTTTCCTATGTCAATAAAATCACCCTGGAACCACGCATTGCTGCAGAACAGGCAGTGCGCGACCGCAACCTAAAATTGGTGCTGCCGCCAGAGACTGACAGCATCAACCAGGAAGATACGGTGAATGGCGTGCAATTTTTCCGCGCTTTGGACCAGGATGGCAGCCTGCTGGCTTATGCCGCAGAGGGTGCCAGCAACAAAGGCTTCGGCGGCGAAGTCCGGGTGTTGGTCGGCATCAACCCGACGGGTGAAATCCTCGGGGTTATCGTCAGCAGTCATTCTGAGACACCAGGTATAGGCACCTTGGTCACAGACCGTAAAACCACGCAGTCGTTCTGGGATACCATCACGGGCCGGGCCAAGGTCGAAGACTTCCCACCCAATGAATACCTGGATGCATATACCGGAAAAAAAATAACCAGAACTTTTTCTTTCGGTTCAGGCGAGAACCAGGTTCTGGCAGTCAGTGGCGCGACTATCTCCAGCAAGGCGGTGCTGACAGCCATTAATGCTGTTACGGCAGCCTGGCAGCAGAAATTCCCGGCGCCAGCGTCCGCACAACCATAAACCATCTCAGAAAACATCTTAAGGACTCTGCAATGTCATCTGTATTTTCCAAATTCAGCAATGGTCTCTGGCGTGAGAACCCCGTGCTGGTGCTGATGCTGGGGATGTGCCCGACTCTGGCAGTATCCAGCAGCGCCAAGAACGCCTTTGGGATGGGCGTCGCCACCACTTTTGTGCTTGCCGGCAGCAATTTAGTCATCTCGCTTTGCCGGAAAGTCATCCCGGCGCAAGTCCGCATCCCCTGCTATATTGTGATCATCGCTACCTTTGTGACCATTGTTGAGCAGCTGATGCAGGCCTATGCACCGGCGGAATTGAATCAGATGCTGGGGATTTTCATACCCTTGATCGTGGTCAATTGCATTGTCCTGGGCCGGGCCGAGGCTTTTGCCTCCAAAAATGGCCCGTTTTTATCGCTCCTGGATGGTCTGGGAATGGGTTGCGGCTTCACCCTGGCTCTGATGGCGCTGGGGGCAGTGCGGGAATTGATCGCCGCTGGCACTATTTTTGAATTGCAGATCATCCCGAACTGGCAGGGGATTCTGCTGCTGAAAATGCCTACCGGGGCATTTATCGTGCTGGCATTCTTTTTGGCCGGGATGAATTTGCTGAAAATGCGTAAGTGCCGCAAAGAGGGCAGGGCGTATGAACCGCCGGAAGAACTCAATTGCCGTACCTGCAGTATTTGCAAAATCAGCCGGCAATGAGCATAATTTCAAATTAAGGTGTGAATATGCAAACCACGACCGCTCTCTCCAGTATAGCCGATTTTATTGAGAAACACGCCGCGGTCTGGCAGGAACTCTCCGAGGCTATCTGGCAGAAACCGGAACTGGGCTATGAAGAGGTCGCAGCCTCTGCTAAATTGGCCGAGATGCTGCAGCAGCAGGGCTTCACAGTGCAAAAACCATATTGCGGACTGCCGACCGCACTGCGGGGAGAATACGGCCGCGGTACGCCAACTTTCGCTATCGCAGCGGAATATGACGCCTTGCCGGAAATCGGCCACGGCTGCGGACATAATTTGATTGCAGCTGCCGCTTTGGCCGCCGCCGCCGCCCTGAAAGAACAGATGCTGCGGGAAAATATTCCTGGCCGGCTGGTGCTGCTGGGAACACCTGCAGAAGAATCCAAGGGCGGGAAGGTAAAGATGCTGGAACAGAACTGTCTCGATGACATCGATGCGGTGATGATGCTGCATCCATCCTGGCAGACCATCCCGGACTTGGGCTCAACGGCAATTTGCCGCTACGATGTCGAATTTGCCGGCCTGGCCGCACATGCTGCCGGCAGCCCGGAACTGGGCTTGAATGCTTTGGATGCCGTGCTGATGCTTTTTAATGCTGTCAATGCCTGGAGGCAGCAACTGCCCGAAAGCAGCCGCGTGCACGGAATCATTCTTAAGGGTGGCGTGGTCCCCAATGTCATTCCCGATTATGCGCACTGCCGCTTTTTTCTGCGCTCCACCGATGAAGCCTGGGTGAATAAAATGACTGCCCGCTTTATGGATATCGTCAAGGGGGCGGAATTGATGACCGGCACCACCGCGACCGTGAAACCGTCAATGATCCCCTATCAAAGCCGCAAACCGAACCAGCCCATGAATGATGCATACATCGCGGCAGCGCAGGCTATGGGATTGCGCCCGAATACCAAGGCCAAAAGCGGTCGCGGCTCGTCTGATTTCGGCAACTTTTCCCGCACCAGACCGGGAATCCATGCCTATTTCAGCATCTCCGAAAGCGAAATTCCGGGGCATTCTCTGGCTTTCGCCCAGGCGGCCCGTTCTGAACTGGGACAGACGAATATGCGCAAGGCCGCCGCCGCGATGGCCGCGGTCGGCTACCGCTATTTTACCGATCCGGCTTTCCGCCAGGCGGTGAGCGAGGATTTCCAGCGAGAAGCCTGACAAGTCTTGACTGAGAAAGAATAGAACAAGACCGCTGCGCCTGGCCAGGCCGCGCACTATAGTGGCTCGCCCAGACTGAGGCCCTGAGCCGTGCCCAGCAGCTGGGCATGGCAGAGCGCCAACGCTAACGCATCAGTGCTGTCATCAGATAAATTATCTACCTTGATCTGCAAAAATTGTGCTACCAGCAAGGCGACCTGGCCTTTGCTGGCATTGCCGAAGCCGCAGATCATCTGCTTGACTCGCCGCGGTGCGTATTCGTAGATATCTATCTGCGCTTCCGCCAAAACCCCCAGCACTGCTCCCCGGGCGGTGCCCAGAATAATCGCAGTGCGGGCATTTTTGCAGAAAAAACCGCCCTCAATAACCGCAATGTCAGGATGATAGTTATTGAGCAACCCTTTCAAGGCTCCATTGAGACGGCGCAGGCAGTCACTGACTGATACTTTGCGGTCATTGAGAATAACCCCGCAGTCAACTGCCCGAAAATTATTGCCGTTGGCATCAATAATTCCCCAGCCAGTCTTGCGCAAAGCGGTGTCCAGACCAAGAATCCGGTACTGCCGGCCGGCAGTGGCAGATGGCTTCGGCGAATCCGAATGAGCAGTCCCGGCAAGAGGACGGCGGCCACAGGCCCGCTCTTCGGAAGCGGCCAGCAGCGCTGCCAGACGGGGGTTGTTCTTCAAACGCATCTCAGCCAATTTCCTGCAGAATGGCTTTCACCGAATCAGCAACGTAAAGGAAATCCTGCGGCCGCTCTTTCGGCTCCTGACGCACCATCGCATCCAGGAGGATGCCGATGCTGCTGCGCAAGTCCTTCATTTTGGTGGCGCTGTTGATACGCAGGCCCGAGACATGCCGCCTGGCCAGAGCCTCTACCTCATTGGCATCAAAGAAAGTCCTGCCAGTCAAAGCATGATACATTACCATCCCCAGGCTGTAAATCTCACTGCTGGCATTCTCACCATGACCCAGCAGACGCTCGGGAGGAATATAATATGGCGACCCGGAAATAAATTCGTCCTCATTATGAGCGGCTTCATCACGCGTGATACACAAGCCAAAATCCAACAGTACTGCATAGCCATACTTATTCAGGATGATATTCTCGGGCTTCAGGTCGCGGTAGAGATATCCCATACGGTAAATATGCTGCTCCGCAGCCAAAATATGCAATGTCATCAGCAGCACATTTTTCTCCGCCAGCTGCCCCAGCCGGTCCAGGCGCTTGTCCAGGCGCTCGCCTTCAACGAATGGCATGGCGGCGTAGTATTCGTCATCGGCAAAACCGCTGTCGATGCAGGATATAATGAAGTCGCTGTCCGCAAATAAGGCGCTGACCCGGGCCTCATTGAGCAGAGCATGGATGTTGGCAGCACTTTGCCGGGCTTGCCGGGAGAGGACTTTCAAAGCAAGGGTCTGATCGGGATAATCTTCACTTACCGCTTTGTAAACACTGCCCATGCCGCCGCTGCCGCAAGGCTCATATAAAAAATACGGCCCGACTTTCTTGGGGATAAAAAACATCTTCTCGCAGTGCGGACAGGGCATCATCTGCAACGGAACAATATTCGCCAGCTGTAGAGTTTTGCTGCAAATCGGGCAGGCAATCTGACCCTGATCCCAGAGCTGAATCGCTTTCCCGGCCTCAGGGATGTTGTTTTCACTGCTCATAAATACGGCCCCTATTTTTTGCTCAACACCAATTCGGTCAAGGATTTGACACTCTTGAGGGCCGATGCGGTGATGTCAGATGGTTCGAAGTGTACCGCAAACGCCTCTTCCATGGCGACAACCAGCTCCAGCAGCAGAAATGAGTCAATGCCATATTCCGACAACTCGACCTGGTCCTCAATGCTGTTCGGGTCAATATCGAGAAATAGTCGCTCTACAATCAGTTCCTTAAGCTGTAATGGTAAATTTTCTTCTGTCATGCTGTGGTCCTTTCGAGGATGTGAATTAAAGCTCTGGGCACCGACCGGAATCGCTCGTCGCAGGAGGGTTATCGCAGGGGTACGACCAGTACCGGACATTTTGCCCGGGCCACGACTCGCTCGGCCACACCGCCGAAGATGAATTTATGCAACGGGCTGCAGCCCTGTTTGCCGATGACAATCAGGTTTGCGGATATCTCATCCGCGAATTCCAGGATTTTCTGATAGTCCTTGCCGATGCGGAAATCGACCTTGAACTGCATACCCTCCGGAATGCGGCTGATGTACTCGGCAGCAACCTTGTCATCAAGATCGCGTTTGGCCTTTTCATCGGCATTGAAGTCGGCATCGTAAATGTAGGTACGCCAGAACTGCGATTCCGGTTCCGGAATCACATGCAGGAGATACAGCATTGCTCCTTCCCGGCGTACTGCTGCATCCAGTGCGTAATCGAAAGCCAAGGCCGCATTGGCAGAGAAATCGGTGCAAAACAGAATGTTCTTGCTCAGACTGGGAGGGATAGTCATAACTCATTTCTCCTTTTCCGATGGGGGTTTCATCAGAGTAACGGATGACCTCGACCACTTGTTGGCAGAAAGGGAAAGAATCCCCGCCTGTTCCAGGAAATGCCGTTCAGTTGCTTAGTCCTCCAGATTGCACATCACCCGACTGATACGCCTCGCCGCAACGCCAGTCGGCAGCCCGGCCGCGTTCCTGTCGCGACAACCAGGAAAACAACGGCCAATGCAGCAATTCATGACCGCCGGCAAAAATGGTCAGGCGCACATTGCGGGACTGACGCCGGAACAGCACCTCGCTCTGGCCATAGGACGGATCGGGGGACAGTCCGGCAGCCTGCAGATGCGCAGGTATCATCTCCTGCTCCGTTATGTACTGGCAGTCAGCCTCGGCAATGCGGTCCTCCGGTGCGGCCAGGCAGTTATAGGCCGCAATGGATTGGCTGACCGGTACGCTGCCGCTGTGACCATCGTGGATGCCGGCGCTGATGTCCAAGGGCAATGTGTTGGCGTTGGCTAAGTAGGTCAGCGGTGAACGTGCGATGGCCTGCTGCCGGGCGGCGGCAGATTCCTGCGGGTCACCTCCACAGGCCTGCACGATATGCTCGGCATAGCGGAAAAAGCGGGTTCCCAGACATTGCCGATGCCAGGCCAGGACATCGGAAATCGGGCACCAGGCTGAGGCCGCCGCCCAGAGCTCCGGATGACGTCCGGCGAGCAGCAGGGTAGCATGACCGCCACCTGAGCCCCCAGCCAGATAAATCCGCTTGGCGTCAACCGCGTAATGCTGCTGCATATAGGTGACAGCATCCACGATATCGGAGACCGCAGCTTCTGAACCGCAACCCTGGGGGCGCCAATTCTCTCCCCGGAAATCAGGATGAATCAGATGCCAGTTGAAAAGGCGGCAGAATTTCTCGTAATTCTGATTGAATGCGGTGTAGGTGCAGCTCCAGGTGTGCAGAGCCACCAGCAGCGGACGGGGGGCTGTACCTGTAGCCGGCAGACAGTAGGCCGACTGCCGGGTGCCGTCAAACTGGCAGGGATAAACAATATCTTTTAATTCAGACATGTCTAGCCTTTCGGAATGAGTGGAGTTGCACTGAAAAAAATGGGAGTGAACTCAGCCAGGCGGGCGCAGCAGCAGCTGCAGGCCGGTGAGGTAATGCCCCTCCGGAAAATTCAGGTTCTGGGGATGGTCTGGTGCTTGCGTGAACGTCTGTAGCACCAATGCTTCCTGGCCGGCATCGCGGGCAGCATCTCCGATGACCTTGCGGAAGAGCTCCGGGGTCATCGCCGCGGAACAGGAGAAAGTAAACAACTGACCGCCAGGACGCAGCAGCTTGCAAGCCAAAAGATTGATGTCCTTGTATCCCCGGGCCGCTTTTTCCAGCCGGGCCTGAGTGTCGGCGAATTTGGGCGGGTCCAGGATGATGATGTCAAAGCTGCGGCGGGAATCCCGGAAAGTCCGCAACAGCTGAAAGAGGTCTCCGCGGATGAATTCCTGGCGCTCGCTCGCAAAACCATTCAGGGCGGCATTGCGCCCCGCCCAGTTCAGCGATTTTTCCGCTGCATCAAGGAAAGTCACCCGTTTGGCACCGGCCCTTAAGGCCCGCAGTCCGAAACCGCCGCTGTAACAGCAGCAATCAAGTACCTCTGCCTGGGCGCAGGCAGCTGTGCCTAAGGCCAGGCGGCTGTCGCGCTGATCGAGGTAAAAGCCAGTCTTGTGACCATGGCGGAGATCGACCAGGAACTGCAGGCCATTCTCATGGATAAGCAGTTCGTCGGGCGGCTCTTCGCCCCAGAGGCAGCCGGTACTGAGAGGCAGTCCTTCGCGGCTGCGCGAGTCATTGTCCGAGCGCTCGTAGATACCGCGCAGACCAGGCAGCAAATCCTGCAAGGCCGCCACGATACTCGCTTTCCAGTATTCCGCTCCGGCACTCAGGAACTGGCAACTCAGGAAGTCGCCATAACGGTCAACCACACAAGCGGGCAGACCGTCAGCCTCGCCATGCACCAGACGGTATGCGTTGCTCTGAGCAGATATCCCCATGGCTTCGCGACAGGAAAGGCAGAGCGCCAGCCGCCGCCGGAAGAACTCCGGGCCGATTTCCTCCTGCGCCTGAAAACTCCAGACCCTGGCCCGGATTTGCGAAGAGGGCGAGTACGCCGCTTTGGCCAGCCAGCTGCCGTCACTGCTCAACAGATCAACGCTTTCCCCACTCAGGGGAGAGCCGACTACCGCTTTGACCGCCCCGGAAAAAATCCAGGGGTGGCGCCGTAACAGAGATTTCTCCCGTCCTGGCTGCAGAATGAGTTGCCCGCGACACGAACCCAAAACACTCATTCTTGTAAGGCTTTCTCCAGCTCGGCATTCTTCTGCTGGTTGATGTTTTCAATTTTTTTCGTGGCCCTCTGCTTGGCCCGGAGTTGCGCCGCACCGGTGCCATAGTCAACCGCGTCGCTGACTTCCTGGCCCAGTGATTTGCCCGATGCAGGTGCAGATTTCGGCGGCGTAGTCTTGGCAGGAGGCGTTGCTGTCGTGTCAGCAGCGGAGGCTGCAGGGGCTGCCGGTTTAGCCGAGGGTTCGGCCGGCTCGCAGCCGAACATAAAAGCCAGGACAGCTGCAACAAACAGGAAATTTTTCATCGCGCCCTCCATTTGCTGGTTGAGTAGGAAAACTGCCTCACTGAATGGTGACCGGCTTTGCGCTGCGGCAGCTGGCGATTTCTGCCCGTACCAGCTTGATGGTCTGCATCGCCGATTCCGGCGTCACGGTCGCAGGCTTTCGCCCGGCACGTACACAAGCAAAAAAGTATGCTTGTTCATTGAAATAGGGCCCGGCCGAAGAGATATTCAGGCCGCTGCTGACATCCTCCAGAAAATTAGGCAACTCGGGATGGCTGGCCTGACCGTCTGCATAGAGCGTCAGGGTAGGCTGCTGCCGGCTGTTGAATTCCAGGCAGGCCCGGGCAAAGGTCGCCCGATACGCTGCTGTGAACGGGAAGCCTGCGGGCATATCCGCGCTGCCTTCGGCACTGACCAGCAGTTCCGGGCCAAAATCATAGTGGGTGAAAGAGTGGTTTATTCCTCCCGCCGTATGCGGGTCCAGACTGAAACCATAGCTCTGCACTGCCCGCGGCTGGCCCAGTATCCACAGAACTGCATCGCTGTCGTGGATATGGCGGTCAAAAATCTGCATTCCTCCCCGGCGTTCGTCCAGATACCAGCCTTGCCAGCCGGTGGAAACACCGCCGACCCGGGTCATGGACAATGATTGCAAGGGCCCGTAGCGCCGGCTGTCACAAAGCTCTTTCAAGTAAATGTATTCCGGCCAGAAGCGCAGCACCTGGCCAATCATCAGGCTGCGCTGGCTCTCGTTCGCCGCGGTGATCATCGTCTGACACTCTTCCGGCTGCAGAGCCATCGGCTTTTCGCAAAAGACATGGCATCCGGCTTGCAGTGCCTGTACCGATAACTCTGCATGCAGGTAGGTAGGCACGCAGACAAAGACCACATCCAGATTGGCATTGGCGAGCATCTCCTGCCCACTGTCCCAGAGCTGCACCCCGGGGTGGTCCTGGGCAGCCAGTTCGCGGCGCTCTGCAGACGCATCAGCAATGCCGGCCAGTTCGACCACAGGAATGTGCTTGCGGAACAGCTGACTGTGATGGCGACCCATGCTGCCGTAACCACATAAACCGATGCGCATAATATACCTCCTGTAGAGTTCGAGACTAACTTGCTTTACTGCAGTCTTCAAGAGCGCTTTGCAAAATTGCACAAGCCCGATCGATTTCCGCCTGGGTGACATTCAAGGGCGGCAGCAGCCGGAGCACACCTTCGCCTGCCGACAAGGTCAGCAGACGGCGTTGCAGGCAGGCTTTCTGCAAGCCTGCGATTGCCTCGGTGCCGACTTCCACACCAACCAGCAGCCCCAGGCCGCGCACATCCTTGATCAGCGGGAAACGCTGTTGCAAGGCCCGCAGGCGCTGGAAAAAATACTTGCTTTGGACCTGGACATTCTCCAGTATCTGTTCTTCTTCCAGAGCCGCAAAGACTGCCAGGGCAGCGGCACAAGCCAAAGGAGTACCGCCAAAAGTGCTGCCGTGCGAACCGGAACTGAATAAACTGCCGTATTGCGCCTGGATACAGAACGCGCCCATCGGGAAGCCGTTTCCCAGAGCCTTGGCCATGCTGAAACCATCCGGGAGGAAATCGTAATGCTGGAAAGAGAAGTATTTGCCGGTCCGGCCCATCCCGCACTGCACTTCATCCAGAAGAAGCAGCAGTTTGCGCTCGTCACAGAGCTGGCGTAATCCCAGGAGAAAATCGGCGGTGGCGGGATTGACTCCGCCTTCACCCTGCACGACCTCAACCAGCACCGCTGCAGTTTCGGCAGTGATGGCCGCTTCGACGGCAGACAAGTTGTTGAATTCGACAAATGTGAAGCCAGCCATGTCAGGAGCATAGCCTTCGCGGTATTTCAGCTTCGCGGTCGCCGCCAGTGTGGCCAGAGTCCGGCCATGAAAACAGTGATTGCAGCAGATTATAGAATATTTGCCGCCGTTCTGATGGCCCCAGCGCCGGGCAAATTTGATCAGGCCTTCATTAGCCTCGGCACCACTGTTGCCGAAGAAGACCTTACCGTTCAGCCCGCTGCGCTCAGCAATAACTTTAGCCAGACGGGGCTGATGCTCATTGTAAAACAGATTTGAGACATGTACCAGCTTGCCGGCCTGCTCACGGATGGCCGCAGTCACTCCAGGATGGCAGTGTCCCAGATTGCAGACGCTGATCCCGGTGGTGAAATCAAGATATTCATTGCCGTAGATGTCCCATAAACGGCTGCCTTGTCCACGCTCAAGCAGAATCTCCCGGGAATAAGTCGGTAACACGTATTCCCGGTCGTAATGCACTAAATCCTTAAAAGTCTCTTTCATACTGCTGTTCTCTTGCTTGCTAACTGGTTGCTTTGCGAATGATATCCTGGTCGAAGTAATTGATGCTCATGCCGGCATCAACGACAATAGTCTGAGCATTGATGCCGCTTGAACGCGGACTGAGCAGGAAAGCAATCACCTCAGCCGGCTCACTGGTCGATAAAGCCTGATGCCGTGGTATTACTTTCTCCGCATACAGATACGCATTGATATAGCCGGGGATTCCGGCCGAGGCCGAGGTCTTGAGCAGACCGGCACCCACGGCATTGACGCGAATCTGCGGAGAGACTTCCTGGCTTAAGGATTTGGCCAGAAATACCACACTGGCGTCCAGAGCCGCCTTGATCGGGCCCATATAGCCGTAATTTTCTGAGGCCATGCGGGTGGTCGAGATGCTCATGGTGACAATTGAAGCGTCGGCACTGAACAAGTCTTTGAGTTGATTGGCAGTCTGAATCAACGAAAAACAGGAAATATCCACCGCCTGGAGAAAATCCTTTTTCAAGGTACCATGAAAAGGCTTCAGCCCATCGCTGAAATTGGCAAAGGCGATGGAATGGATCAGCCCATGCACCACCGGCACCAATTCCGCCAGCCGGGTCGGCAAGGTTTCCATATCAGGCTGGCTCTCGACATCACAGACCAGAGCCGGAGCCGATTCGCCAATCAGCTTGCGGTTCTTTTCCAGCAGCTCCTGGTCTTTGAAAAGATAAATCAGATGTGCACCGGATTCACGTAAAACCTCCGCTGTCGCCCAGGCTACACTGCGCCGGTTGGCGACACCCATAATGACGATGTTCCGGTCCGATAAACGTAAGTAATCCATCTGAAATGCCTTGCTGGAGTTTAATGGCTGAAAAAAGCTCGCGTCCGCAGGTCCACTTATAAGCGCCGCAGTGGCTGCTCCTGCACTACCTGGATGCGGTTCTCCACTGTTTTCACTCCAGGGACCGCCTGTGCGGCTTCCTCAGCTGTCCGACTGATGTTAGGCGAGCTGGCTACCCCGAAGAGGACTGCTGTGCCGTTGGTACATTGCACTTCCAGAAACTGCACCTGGATGCTTTTCTGAAAGATGAGAGATTCGATGATATTCTGGGCCAGGATACGGTCCTGCAATTGCTGTTGTCCCGCAGCCTCCTGTTCCGGACCGATCAGTTGCCGGCTGCAGGAGAGCAGCAGTTCCACACATTGCTCCGGGCTGACGCAGTCGGTATTGAGCACCAGCTGGTACTCAGTTGGTGCCGCCCATTCGGAATCGAAATGGAACTTGTAGAAGCCAGCGCGGTCCTTGTCACTTGTCTCCAGGGCTTTCTCCGCTTCTTTTTTGCTGCACGAGAGCTGCTCCATCAGACGCTGCACCCGTACTTCAAAGGGTGCGACCAAACGGACCCGCAGGCAGTTGGCTATGTCCTTAAGCAAAATACTCCCACCCCGTCCCAGGATGATGCACGCCCCCTTGTTCATTTCCTGGTACAACACTGTTTTGAGGACGTGCAGATAGACATCCTGCTCGGACGAAAAGGAGGCCCAGAAACCGGGGCGACGTTCGTCGTAGCGCTGCAGAGTTTTCGGATTGACGTCAAATTCATTGAACCGCTTTTCCAACAGCTCCTTGTTCAGCAAAGTTCCGGGCAAACGCTGGGCCAGCATTTCACCGATTTCATCGCCATAAGCGCCTGATTCGCGGGCAATACTGATGATAGCCATGTGTGCCTCCTTGTGTTGTTTCTGCTTGATTGCAGGTGCGCCGCAGCCGGACTGTACGGTAAACCAACCGGAAACATCAATTCCCTGCCAGGGGCGGTTGAACAATTTCCTGCACGAACTGCTTGGCTCTGGCGGCAGGCCACCATTCCTGCCCTTTGGGAGTCATAAAACCACAATGTCCTCCACTGCGCGGTGTCTCCAGAAAAACCGCCTCGCTCTTGCGGGCTATCTCATGCGGGTAGCATTCCCCGCCCAAAAACGGATCATTGAGGGGCTGAACCATCAACACGGGTACGTTAATCTTGTCCAGCCAGCACCAGGCACTGGCGGTCTGCCAGTAATCCATGGCATCCCGAAACCCCATGATCGGGGCAGTGTAGGCGTTGTCAAAGTCGGCAAAATTTCTGACTCTCCGCATCTTGTCCAGGTCAATGTGGTCAGGGAACTGCTGTTTCTTGGCCAGCAGCATTTTCTCAAGTTTCTTCAGAAAGTACCGGCAGTAGAACAAGCCGGGCGGTGTATCCATCAGTGCGCTGCAGACCGGCAGGTCGATGGTCGCGCAGAAAGCGATGCCGGCAACCACCTCGGCCGGCAGTGAGGACGCCTCGCGCCCGAGATACAACAGGCAGAGATTCGCCCCCATGCTGTATCCGGCCTGATATACCCGCCGGTAGTGCCCGCGCTGCAATGCGTGCCGGGTGACCCAGTCCAGTTCATCGGTGGAATTGCTGGTAGTCATCTTGAGCAGCCGGTTCGGGCATTGGCCGGTGCCGCGATAGTTCCAGGCCATGCAGTCGATTCCCAGAGCCTGGAAACTCCTGACCAGACTCAGCACATAGTGCCGGTTGGTGTGGCCACAGAGACCGTGGCTGATGATCAGCAAATCCTCAGTCTGGTGCCCGCAACGGGCCCAGTCAAGATACAGGCAGTCGCCGTCGGGAGTGGCAAAACACTCGCGCTCGTAGTCAACTGGTGCTTCTTGTCGAAAAAAACTGGGAATTACGGTCTGCAAATGTGCGTTGCTGCAGAACAGCGGCGCATTGTAACTTGATTCTTCAATTAACGGCATAAGGACTAAATCAACGCTTTCGCAGCAGAATGGTACGGTTGGCCGGATGAGAGAGCTGCTTCTCCAATTCCTGCAGGACAGGGTAGTCCTGCACAGTGAACACTTCCGGCGAGATTTCCGCCTCCAGACGGAACCGCAGAACCCCTGTACTGCTGGTTTTTTGCCGCCGGATTCGGACCCAACTGTCATTGGCAGGCGACTGCCAGCGAAAATCCTCAGGGCAGAGCACCATCTCGCGGTAATCGCTGGGCAGACGGATGCTGATCTCCAGTTCTTGTGGCCGGGAGCCGGACAGAAAATACGGCTCCTTGCGCTCAGACCCCCAGAGACGCAGCAGCCCCTGCAGGCTGAAAGGGAATTCGAAGTAGCAGAAATCATCCTCCAGAGTGGCAAAATCCTGTACCAGGGCGGTGTATCTCTCCACTCCGGGGTAGCTGTCAAAATCGGTATTCAGTTCGCTGCTGGCCTGGGCCGACTGTGACAACGCAGCAATCAGGCTCTGGTAGTGCCGCCGGCGCTCCTCCGGCGGCAGCTGGGAGTAGAATTTGTTCCGGACCGCGAAATCCTCCCCGGAGAAGAGGTTGTTCAGGGTGATTTCAGCGGCACCGCCAGGCATCATGTTCAAGGTCACGACCCGACGAGTCCGACTGCGCGCCTCTGGCGCTAACTCAATCCGGAAGAATTTCCCCGTGCGCAACAGCATCGCCTGGCAGTCATGGTAACTGCTGCTGCCCAGCCGGGAATATTGGTCCAGATCATTAAACCAGACATCACCGGCGGCAGTCTTTACCCGGACCAAGACCGCAGAAAAATTATCCGGGTCGGGATGGCGCTGGGAGAACTTTTCCATCCTGGGGTCCTGGGGCGCTGCTGTTGTCAGCACGAACTCGGGCTTATACCCAAGCTCCTGCAGGACGCTGTAGTACAACGCCGCCAGGTCGGCAGAGTGCCCGTATCCATCCGTCCAAGTGGTGTCGGCTGGTGACATGCAGTACCAGGGCAGGGCGGTAAAAGCCGGGCCGGCCCGGCGGACCGCCCGCTCAATGTGGTTGCGGACCGCCAGCAGACGGCGCTCCTCCGTCTGCTGGCGGATGCTCTGCACCAGCAGACGAGTCTCCTTGCTTCCCTGGGCCGCGAACGACAGTGCTTTCTGCAACTGCTCGCGGTATTCATCCCAGCCATCAAGGTTGGCCACTACAGTCGGCAAAAAAGCCTGCGGCAGCGGCAGATCGCGCTCCCGCGTCACTGCCGGCTGCGGTCCGCAGGACCAGGTGTGAATCTCGCGACTGCCCAAGGAGCGCGACTTATGGATGATGTTCTCACCCCGCAGACGGTCCCGCTGCCGCAAAAAACCATCCTGATATACCGACCACTGCAACTTGAATTTTTGCGGCAAGCTGATGCGCAATTCGCGTGTTTCTACCGGATCAAAACCTTGGAAGGGCAACTGGACGCTGAAGAAAGGATAGCCTCGGACAGTCTTGCTGTACTGGTACTCAATGACGCTGCCCAGTTTGACTCCGGGCAGGCTGATTACCAGAGTCTTCGCCCCAGGATAACGCGGAGCGGCAGCGACCCAGGCGGCATCCATCAGATTCTGTTCTTCCGCACTGATTTTCTGCAACTGCGCATCATTGCGGACGCTGGCGCTGTCCAGCCTGACCTCCTCCCAAGCAGGATTGTAGTCTAATTTCAATTCGGAATTGTTCTTCAGACCATTGTAAGTCAGGATTTTTTTCTTGACTTTGCGGACCAGGGTCCAGTTCTGAGCATCTTCCAGTTCATAATCCC
The DNA here is from genome assembly GCA_012800565.1 of Lentisphaerota bacterium. GTDB lineage: Bacteria > Verrucomicrobiota > Lentisphaeria > Oligosphaerales > Oligosphaeraceae > JAAZIZ01. The sequence goes on along the minus strand of JAAZIZ010000364.1, from coordinate 6,060 downwards.
AGCTGTCGGACAGCACTACCGCATCGGCAGCATCCACCAGCTCAGCAGGACTTGGGGGCAGGGGGGCTGAATCATCCGGCAGGCAGGCGAAAATCGGACGCTTGCGGTTGTTGGCCTCAATACTGCGCAGGGTCTGCTTTAATTCCAAATACTGCGCCGGAGAAAATTCCAGGGTCTTCAGAGAGAATTCATTGCTGAAAGACAGTATCCCGCGGATGAATTTCAATTCACGCTGCCAGCGCAGGCAGTCATTGTCGATCTGGATGAATTTGGGTAATGACAAGGCCTGGCCCCAGGCGCTGTCCAGCTCGTAACTGCCTTCTTCCATGACTCCGCAGGCAACCTGGGTCTTGAACGGAAAACGACGTTTCTCCAGCCCGGCCTGCTCCAGCGCAAAGTTCACATATCCGATGACCGCCGAGAGGCGCGGCAGGCGCAACATCGCGGTATCGTCGTTCCGGATCAGAATCTCCGGGGCCGAAAAACTCAGACTCACCTCCAGCGGCCTGCTGGTATCCTGCAAATCCGCCGGCAGTACTTCCAGGCGGCGCAGCTCCGCCCCGGGCACCAGACCTTTCAGGACCGTGGCAAAAAACAATTCCCGTTCCGGCGGTGTCCGCCGCAGCAACATACTGCGATAGGCATTGTCATTGATGCCCTGCAGCTGTATCCGGCTCTCGCAGGTAAAATCGCCATTGGCAGCAATCTTGCCGCTGGTCTTGATCCGAGCCAGGTTCTCGGTGTAGGGCGAAGCAGGTGAGGTCTGCAGGGCCTCGCCGTCCGGATGCGCCACCAGATAACTCATATCGGCCAAATAAGAGGGAAACAGGTCCTTGGTGTGCTCGTCGGTGGAGTCCATCAGCAGATACTGGCCATTCGCTTTGCGCACTGCCGTAACCGCATGGTTGAAAAAAGGCTGCGGTACCTCGTGGTCTTTCTTGGGACCGGCATAAAACAGCACCGGATAAGCGTCCAGACCGGCTTCGCGCAGCAGCGCTGCCAGCAGCGCGGCCTTGTCACGGCAGACACCGTGACGGTTCTCAAAAGTCTGGCTCACATCGTGCGGTTCATATCCGGGAGCCTCAGTCTCCAAGGTCAGGCCCATATAGCGGATTTCCTGCGAGACAAAACGGAAGATGGCTTGGATTTTCCCCGCAGATTCACTCTCGCCCCGGATCAGCTCCGCGACCTTGGCTTTCATGTCAGGGGTCAGGGCCAGATGCGGTTCGCAAAGCTTCCAGTACCACCGGGAGATGTCTTCCCAGCTCGGTACCGTGCTGATCAGCAGCCGCTGCACCACCGTGTGCAGGCTGGGCATGGCTGGCTCACGGAAAGCCTGCGGCACATCCTTGATGGTCCACTGGTACTGCAGCCGGCCATCGGGCAGGTTCGTCTCAGCCCGGCTGACGGTGCCGGGAATCTCATCTTTAAGCACAATGCTGCGCAAAGGCAATTCGGCGGGAGCATTGACCTCGTAGCTCGCATGTCTGATGGGGCTGGTGTATTCCAAGACCTGAAAATCACTGAAAGTGTCAGGGACACGGGCTTTGAATATTTTCCGGCAGGTGTAGTAGCGCACCGCATCACCAATCTCCAAAGCAGGAATGTTCACCTGGTTTATCTTATGCTGTGGATCGTAGATGTTGGAGCTCATCTGGGAACGGTCAATCATCACTTGGGATTGTTTCGCCAAATCAACCGAAACTACGCTCCCGTCCGCCTTGATGACCTGGACAAAAATGAATTCCGCGGTACCGTACCCGGCGTGGAAATACAGCCGGATGCTCCGGTTGTCGTCGCGCCCTTTCTGGGTGAGTACCTTGACCAGGGTGTCATCCCAGGTCACCGAGGTGCCGTCTGCCTCATAACGGACCTGGATGTAATCATCGATCATCACATCGTCAGCATCCGGATACGCCTCAAGGGTGGTCTCCGAGAGTACTGAGCGCAGACGCGGCATATCCAGCAGACCATCCGCCGACTGGGAAAATGACGCTTGCAGACAGAAGCAGGCAAGCAGAAAAAATATGGTACGGAACAGGACTGACATAACGCTCTCTGATGCTGGAATGAATGATTTGAAATGGTCGCAAAGCTTAATAATGACGGGTCACTCTCCTGTATGGAAAACAGAGGGCAATACGCGCGTGTTGCATTGGCGTAAAGTTATATGCCATGGGTGTTTTATTGGCCTAACACCCTGCGCCGCACACGTTGCATTGGCCTAACGCCTTGCGCCGCAGGCGCTTAACCATGCTTAACCTCAGGCTTCAGCCTGAGGACGGCCCCATTACATCCTGATAATATAAGCGGACTTGACAAAAAATAAACCAGCCGCAGATAGTTATTTCTATTTTTTGACACAAGATTTTCGGCATCGCCTGGTTTGTTTTTGTGCATATTTAGTGGTATATTTTATGCAGTGAGAGATTATCTTCTAAACCTTTGACTTGGAAATCAGTATGGAACTGCTTAAAACGATATTGGTGAGAACTTCCAATAATTTCTGGGAAGATTGCATTCCGCCCGAATCGGTTCTGGAGGAATTTCCCCGGATTCGAACCCGCTATTTTCGGCCTTTTTTCAATTGCGACCTGGCGGTGTTGCAGAGGATTCTTGAAAAAATGAGTGCCTGCGGACTCAACGCCGTTCTGTTTGATGTCGGGGATTCCGTGAAATTCAAGAGTCGTCCCGATGTCGGACTGCCTGACGCGTTGTCTTTACAGCAATATCATGAAATCCTCGAACGCTGCCGGGACCTTGGACTGGAACCGCTGCCCAAACTCAATTTTTCGAGTTGCCATGACGCATGGTTGGGACGCTACAGTCGGATGCTTTCGACGGCCGAATACTATCATTGCTGCCGCGACCTGATTGATGAAACTGTTGAACTTTTCGGGGGGCCGCGTTTTTTTCATCTCGGTATGGACGAAGAGGATTACGTCAATCAGCAATTTTACGAATACATCGTCATCCGGCGGCGCGGCCTTTGGTGGCATGACGTCAATTTTCTGGCTGAATGTGTGAAATTCGCCGGTTCCCGTCCCTGGGTCTGGTCTGATAAAATCTGGCACACCGACTTGGCCGAATTTGCCGCGAACATGCCCAAGTATGTGTTGCAGAGCAATTGGTATTACGGTACGACCTTTGAGCTGGACCCCGCCAAAAACCAACAGGCTGAGCGTGTCCAGGGATTTCTGGACCTGAACAGCCTCGGCTACGATCAGCTGCCGACCGGCAGTAACTTCATGTATCCGGAAAATTTCCCACAGTTGGTTGATTTCTGCAGCCGCAATCTCGAACGCGTCGTCGGTTACATGTGTTTTCCGTGTCGCGGGGTGCTCGCCAAGTACGAAGATGAATATATGAATTGTGCGGATGTTTCGCGCCAGGCTTACGCGCAACTCGAAAATGGATAATGCATCAGAAGCGATAACGCGTCCGCATCAGCCTTGCAACTGCGGCAGTCAGGAGATATGTTAATTTCAGATCATTCAGGTTCCGTTTTTGTGGCATAAATCCTTGGGAAAACAGGCAAATGACAAGCTTTGTAAGCGATCCGCAAAACATCCGGTTAGGTATCATAGGCATGACCGAGGGCAATGGGCATCCGTACAGCTGGAGCGCGATGTTCAACCGCTTCGACCGGGAACTCATGCAAAAAGAATGCCCGTTCCCAGCTATTCCTGACTATCTGTATTTGCAGGACTACGAGAAAATGGGCATCCCCGGAGCCCGTATGGAATATGTCTGCTGCGACCAGCGCCGGGATGCTGAACACGTGGCCAGGCTCTCTTTGATTCCTCATGTGGTAGACCAGTCTGAAGAGCTTATCGGCAAGGTGGATGCCGTTATTATTGCCACGGATATCGGCAGCGAGCACGTCCGTCGGGCCAAGCCCTTTATCGCCGCCGGCATCCCGCTATTCATTGATAAACCCCTCTGCGACAACCATGCGGACCTTGCCTATTTCACCCGGCTTTTCGAAGAAGGATATCCCATTCTCTCGTCCAGCAGCATGCGATACTGCAAGGAAACAGTGCCTTTCCACCATGGCAAACTGCAGGAATTCGGCGAACTGCGCCTGATTCAATATGGCATGCCGAAAAAATGGGAAACTTACGGCATCCACTCCCTGGAGGCAATCTATCCCATCACCGGCCCCGGCTTTGTCAGCCTGGTCAACACCGGTTCAGAAAAACGAAACATCGTCCACCTGAAACACCGTGATGGCTATGATGTGCTCCTTACCGGCATTTATGACTACGGCAACCTGGGCGGACTCTTTATCGGCGGAACCAAGCGCACCACGAAAATTGAAATCGGCGATTCCTACAACTCGTTTCGCAGCCAGCTGGTTGCTTTCATCGACTTCCTTCGTACCGGCGTGCGGCCTTTCCCCTGGCAAGAAACCGTCGAACTGATGAAGTTGGTCATCGCAGGCATCGAAAGCCGCGCTCTGCACGGCCAGGAAATCCTTATTCAGTGAGCAAATCGCAGCGCCAGACCAGGGGAGGTATGCTGATGTTCACGCCGGCCTGTAATGCGTTTGACCAGGATATCTGGGCCAAAGAGCTGGAATCATTCGTCCCTGAACGAGTTTTTGACGCTCACTGTCATCTGTGGCAGGAGGCCAATGCCGGAAACAACCGGGAGTACCAGTCAACCTTGCGACTGGAAGTGGATGGCCAGCGCCTGGAAGAGTGGAGCCGAATCATCTTCCCCGGCCGGGAACTGGGCTTCTACTACCTGGGAACACCTCTGCGGGATAGCGATATCCAGGGTCATAACGCTTTTCTTCTGCAAGAATCTCAACACCATCACTGGCCGGCAGCCGCCATCGTCACGCCACAAACAACCGCCGACCAGACCGCAGAATTGCTGACTCAGGGTTTTGTCGGGTTGAAACCATACCGGAGTTTTGCCGCCGACCCCGCCGAATGCTCCATTGCCGATTATTTGCCGGAAGACCAGATGGCAGTCGCCGATCACTACGGCAAAATCATTACCCTCCATCTTTCCAAGCGGAATGGCTTGGCTGACCCCGCCAACCAGGCTGACCTGGCACGCTATACGAAAAAATATCCCCGCGTCACCTGGATTCTGGCGCACTGCGCCCGTGCTTTCAACAGCTTTATGCTGGAAGACACCATCTGGAAACTGGCCGAGATGGGGGACAACGTCTGGTGCGATCTGAGCGCCGTCTGCGATACCTACTCGCATTATCTGCTCCTGAAGCACTTCAATCCTCGCCGTCTCCTGTTTGGCAGCGACAATATCGCCGCCGGGAGCGACCGGGGAAATTACATCACCTGGGGACGGGCCTGGAGCTTCCAGCCGGGCCAGGTGTGCAGTCACTGCGATGGGCAGGCCACACTGGTAGTTTATGAACAGCTCCGTGCCATGAAGCGTGCTGCAGATATGGCGGGCAGCTCTCAGGAACAAATCCGGAATCTGTTCTCTGATAATGCGGCAACCCTTTTTCATTAACAAGTATAAAGCGCCGGCATCGCGCAGAATGCATATTTTTGCATCTTATTGCCAGCGCACCTTGAGGCGCTACAGAACTCTAAAATAAAAAACCGCTTGAAGTTGTTCGCTTCAAGCGGAGTTATATGGTGGGCGATGAGGGACTCGAACCCCCGACATTCACGGTGTAAACGTGACGCTCTAACCAACTGAGCTAATCGCCCGACAAGAGTGCCGGATAACTGTTTAACTATCCAGGTGAGTCCATAATATAGTTTGCTTCCTGCCTCTGGCAAGTCAAAGCTGATGATTTGCGCAAAAAATCTGCCGCGGCGAAATACGGTTTTCTGCTTGGAAAACACCGTTGTGCATTTGAAAAACCGGTTTAGTGCTCTATAGTAATAAAAGTTGACCACCAATAGCGCGCATAGTTCAGTTGGTTAGAACGCTATCTTCACACGGTAGAGGTCACAGGTTCGAATCCTGTTGCGCGCACCATGAAAATATCCCAAAAGCCTCTTGGAATCCACCGGGAGGCTTTTTTATTCTCGGCGCAAATAGTCTTGCACTACAGGATATTGCAACTTTATG
>JAAZIZ010000363.1 GCA_012800565.1 Lentisphaerota bacterium | reverse complement strand
TCTCCAAGGCGACATGATACCTTACGCCCGGAAAACTTTTTTGCAAACCGGGCAGGCGAGAAAAAGAAAATATCAATTTCTGATTCTTTGGGACTGTAAAAGTAGTGAAAAAAGCTACCCTGGGTTGTTATACCTGAAATAGGGATTAAATTACAGAAAGTGCATATTTGACAATTCAGGCAAGTCGGGCGGCTTGCTTTTTGTACATATTTTGAGGGGGTTATGAGTTCAACCAGTGCAGCAGGATATCTTGCGCCGGGGACTTTGGTAGCCGGCAATTACAGATATCAGATAGTCAATGAGATTGGGCGGGGGGCGATGGCAGTAGTCTACCTGGCTAAGCAAGTTGACCTGCAACGTCCGGTGGCCCTGAAAGTACTATCGCTGGAATTATCCTCGAACCGCAGTTTTGTTAAGCGTTTTTTCAATGAGGTTCGGACTGCGGCGGCGCTGTCACATCCGAATATTATTCAGGCTTATGATGCCGGCATCGCCAATGGCGATATTTATTATTTTGCCATGGAATATGTCCGTGGTGAGACGTTGCTGGAACGTATTACCCGCGAACAGTGCCTGAAAGTGCCGGCGGCTCTTAAGTATGCCATTGAAATTGCCAATGCCTTGGATTACGGCTGGCAGGGACAGCGCCTGACTCACGGCGACATCAAGCCGGACAATATCATGGTCAACGATATGGATCAGGCCAAGCTGGCCGATTTCGGCTTGGCAAAAGTCACTGGCCATGAATATGAAGGGCATGAGCTGATGCTCACCCCGCATTATGCCTCGCCAGAGTTGATCAACGGCAAAAATCCGAAAAATGATTGCCGGGCAGATATCTATGCATTCGGAGCCAGTATGTACCATCTCCTGGCGGGCAGCCCGCCTTATCCAGGCAATGACGGCCAGGAAGTTATGCGCCGGCATCTGAGAGAGGAACTGGAGCCGCTTGCACAGCGGAAGCCTGGCATCCCCATCCAATTGTCGGATTTCATCGGCAGGATGCTGGCAAAGGACCCGGCTGCCCGGCCAGCAAACTGGAATGCAGTGCTGGAGGAGTTGGACCGTTGCGAGAAAGGTCTCAGCCGCAGCCCGGAAGATGGGCGAATCGTCTTAAAACTGCCGCCGGAGCGGGCGCGGGTGAAAGTTCCTGCAGCGGCGGCTCCTGCTGCTCCGGTCCGACCGCGCATTTCTGCCTCCACGTGGCTGCTGCTCGGCATTGTTTTAGCCTCAATACTGTTGTTTATCCTTGGTTTTTTATACTGGCGGAAATTGCGGGCCCGTCAGGAATCGGATAAAGGTGTTACCGTCACCTACAAGGAGCCAGAGCAGTCCTCTGCCGCTGCCGGAGAAAAAACCACCGCCAGTTCAGGTGGACTTCCTGTGCAGCCTGCCCCTGCCGTTTTGTCGCCGCAAGAAAATGCTCCATCTGCGGCTGCGACTGAGCCGGTTCAGGCTCAGCAGGTTCCGCCTCCGGCCCAGCCGCCTCAAGATTCCTTGCCTACGCCTCCTGTCGCGAGTCAGGAAACGCCGGTTGAGTCTACTGCCCCTGCAAAGACAGAGCCAACTGCGGTCAATTCTGGTAAAGCGACACCTGCGCCTGCTGTGGTCAAAGACTCACCAACACCAACCTCTAAAGCACCACGGGTGGCGATTTTTCCTGACTATTCATTGTGTCCCAATTTTACTCGGTTGCAGAAGAAGAATTTTTCCTTACTGCAGGCCTGGCAGATTTTTGCCTCTTTCCGTCACATACCCGGGCAGCTTGGTTCAGCAGAACGCATGATGGTCGCGCTGAATGATTGGTTATCGCAGCATGGTCCGGACGGCACTGGGTTTGAATTGGTGCAGTTTGTCAAGACAGATGTAGTTCCCTTGCTGGATGAGGGACCGGCCAAGCTGGCGTTAAACAAAAATGCGGTGCTGGGCCGGACTTTCCGCAGCCGGGGCAAAAAAAGCATACAGCTGGTGGTCAGAGATGTCTATCCGGATGGTATTCTGGCTGACTGGCAGCTGGAGAAAGGCACCATGCAGCGGCGGGTGACCTGGCGGGAGCTGGAGGATACCCAGACGAACATCCTGCTGGATATGTACAAAGTCGCATTCTTTGACAATACTGTAAACGGGAATCCGGAGTTTTATCTGGCTCAGCTGGTGTTCAGCAACTACAGCCGTAACCAGCCGGCAGTGCCGACATTGTCTCAGACTGCAGTCAAGAACCGTTCCAACTGGGAGCGGCTGTTTGAAATGACCAACCTCAGTGATGCCCGGGACCGGGAAGCGCTGAAGCTGTTGTCTGAACTTTCCGGTTTGTGTGCCCGGGGCAGCCGCATTGAGGCCGGCCGGGCGGCCCGGCGTCTGCTGAGCCTTAACTCGCCGCTGGCCAACCAGTATCGTGATCTGCCGGAGGCGGTTATGGCTGTATGCGGGAAATACCTCCCCGATATTCGAGGCGGGCAGCTGGTGCGCCAGGCGCAGGATTTGCTCAATGAACATCCCGAGCAGGCTTTGTGCAAGCTTAATGCTGCAGCGGTATTGTATGGGCAGGTGAAATTTCCGGAGCAGGAGCAGATTGGAAAATTGCAAAACCGGGCCAGTCGTCGTTTAGCCGATTCGCTTTCCAGGTCGGAAGTAAATTTGGCTGCAGCCTGGCCTTTTGTCAATGTCAGACCAGCAGGCGTGAGCCCCTGCCGGGGCTATGCCCAAGTCCAGATTCTGGAAAAAGAGGATGTTGCCAGCAAGACTGAACTGAGCGCCTTGCGGGCTCTGGTGAATATGGAAGCCGGCGCCTGGCCTCGCAAGGGTGATTGGCTGTCGGTAGAGGACATGCAGGCAATTTACGCTGCCAATGAACCGCTGAGCAGCGCTGCCGCACGCTATGCCTCCTGGCTGCTGGAATTACGCCGCGGGCAGTGGGTTTTCCCCGAACATGAGGAATTTCTGCGCGGGTTGCCACGAGCACAGTACGGCAGCCTGGCCCACGGCCTGCTTCTGCAGTTATGTCTGCTGAGCCGACAGGCGGATGCAGCTCAGCAAGGCGCAGAAAAGTTGCTGCAGCCTTTGTACGTGTGGTCGCGAGGCGAGCCATCCCAGCTGTCGGACCGCTGGCGTCTGCTGCTGAGTCTGCTGTTGGAGGCCGGTCATTATGACGATGTGCGCCAAGTGCTGGGTATGGTGTGGTATCATACTGAGCAGCAGCAGGACATAGCGGTAGAGCAAGCGTTCAAGGAGGAAAGAAAAAAACTGTCCTTAATGATGCGTCAGAATGCAGAAAATACGGCACCGAAAGCCAAATTTTCTCTGCCGACAGAGTTGCCTGTCTCAGACTATCAGCTGCGTTTCAGGCTGGCGGCATTGCTGCAGCAGCCCCTGAATGATTCTGCTGATGCGTCTATGCGAACCTTTCTGAGCCGCGCCGGAGGCGGTTTAGGTCAGGTCGGCGGAGATGCATTGTTTGACTGGCTGTTGCGACGGGTCGCCTGGGAATTGCAGGATGGCGACATCAAGGGGGCTTACAAGCTTTGTGAGCAACTGCTGGAGCTGGAGCTGCCTTGCCTTTTTGCCTACCTGCCACGAATTTATTTCCTGCAGACCGGTTTATTGCTGTTGAACGGCCAGACGGCAGGACTCACAGATACTTACCATGCTTTGCGCTTTGGCAGTATAGCTTCAGAGGAGCAGGAGTTGCGAGTCCTGGAACAAAGCAAAAACGGTGAAATTCAAATCACCTCGGGAGACATCAAAACTTCTTCCGGCCCATATTTTTGGCTGGAGTGGCTGCGCTGCTGTATGAGTCTGGGGGGAGATCAGGCCGAAACAGCCAGAAAGTATGATCTGCAAGCCGTGTCCTCGTCCTGTTTTAACGCCGAGAAAGCTCTGCTGGCCGGTCTGGAGAGCTATTCCCGCACTTTCCTGCCAGTCTCATCCGGTAAAGAAAAATAATGTTATGCGACCACTGTCATAACGAAGAAGCCATTGTGCATATCCGTGGCCTGGATCAGAGTGGCAATGTGCGCTCTTTGAGCCTTTGTGCCGCCTGCGCACTGCAGGAGATCATGCTGGGCACGGAACAGGCTGATGAGCTGCTTGCGACTTTCCGTGCGGCCGCATTGCTCAATCCTGAAGATATTCTGAAGATTCTGCAGGCTGCGTTGGGGGGGAAAAACGTTCCATTGCCTCCGGAGCTGGCGGAAGCCCAGAAAGAATGCTGTCCGGGCTGCGGGCAGAGCCGGGCTGATTTCCATCGCATCCACTTGCTGGGCTGCGGCAAATGCCTGGAATTCCTCCAGCAGGATATTGATAACCATCTCAATATAAAAGAGTTGAATTATTATGATACCATACACAGCCTTGATTCCACTTCCAGAAAATATACTGAACAGGTCATTCCCCAGGAATCGATCCGCAATCTTAATGCTCGTATAAACGCTGCGGTCGCGGCTGAGCAGTATGAGCAGGCCTCGCTTTTGAAAGAACAGCTTGATGGTCTGATGGCCCAGTTGAGCGAGAAAAGCGGTCCGGTTCCGCGCAAAGGCTGGGGCAGTATGGTGGTGCGGGATGAATTTGCTTTGCCTGAACAGACAGTAGCCAATCTGCCTTGGCTGCCCAAGAAAAAGACAGGTTGCCCACTGGTGCAGCTGTCCAGTTTCGTTACCTTGAACCGGAACCTGCAAATTTATGATCTGCCGCCCTTTGGCAACAATCTTTCTCAGAGTGAAGAGGTCTGCCAGTTATTGTCACCGTTGCTGAGTGCAGAACCGATATTAGGCAGCCCCAGCGAATTTGATCCGCACAAGATGTCCAAGAAAGAACGCCTAGAATTGCTGGAACGCACGCTTTGTCCGCAAGATTTTTTGTTCCGCAAGCATTCCTGCCGGCTTTTTCTGAGCCGGAATGAACGGGTCACCTGTCTGGTGAACAATATCGACCATCTTACTCTGCATGCTTGGGGTGCGCCGCAAGACTTGCCACTGATGTTCCATCAGTTCGGGCGGTTTCATGAGCACTTAAGCAAAAAGATTTATTTCCTGGATGATCTGAAGCTTGGCTATGTGACCAGGAATATTTTTCAGTGCGGTTCAGGAATGAAATTCGGGATGCTGCTGCATTTGCCCTGCTTGATCTTCATGGACCGTTTGCAGGGGGTGACCAATGCCTGCCATGACTTGGGCTTCCTGCTCCGGCCTCTGTACCGGAACGGCAAGAACGTGGTCGGGGGGCTGGTCATGCTTGAGACCGCCAACGGGCAATGCGTGCCCGGGGATAAAATTGCTCCTCTGCTCAGTCTTGCGGAGAGGCTCAATGAGCATGAACTCTCCAGCCGGGATCAGGTGCGCCAGGATTTTTCCCGACGCGCTCTGCTGACCGACATAATTGGCCGGACAGTCGGGAATCTGCGGGGGATGCGGTTGCTGGAGCAGAATGAAGCCCAGCACCTTCTGTCAATGTTGTGGCTTGGCTGTGAGATGGAAATGCTGCCTTGGCTGTCGTTGGGGCAGATAATGCAGAAAATCACCGAGCTGGCGGCCGTGCCGGCAATAATGTACGGTCAGGAAAACGACAGCGCCCGAAAATTGCAGATGCAGTATTTTTTGGCCCGGCGCTTCCGGCGCGAACTGACTGGACTGCCGGATGAGGATTGATGCCGGGATACAAAAAGACTGCCGCCAGCGGCGGCAGTCAGTCGGAGATGCTTTTAGTAGCAGTGGGCAGCGCTTGCCCGGGTAGCACCCTGCAGCTTGGTTACTGCTTCTGGTTCAGCAAAGCGATGCCGGTTTTGATAAAGGATAGTCCGACTTCACGCCCGGCTTTATCGGCTGAAGGGCTGGTCTCATAGCCGCCGCCGTGGGTGTAGTGTTCCGGCAGGCCCACGTAGCCGACTTCACCCATCCCGAGAGCAGCAATGAAATTCAGCGGGAACGGTGAGGCCTCTTTGATCGCCAGGCCGATTTCCGTAAACGGCTCTGCCGGCAGGGAGACGATTGCGAATTCCTGCCCGAACTTCAAGGCAATCATGGTCTCAAAGCGTTTATCCGGGTGCACCGCATCGTGGCATTGCATCAGCCGTTCAGCAAAATATTTCAGCACATAGGGGTGTTTTTTGGCAATGTCTTCGCTGGTGAAATCGCGCCCGGCCTCCATGACTGCGTCTTTATATTTTTCGGCTGTTGCCTTGGCCTGTTCATATTCGGCATCACTTACGCTCATAAACGGCACTTCGATAGTCTGGCTGGCAGTGCTGATTTTATCAATCTTCACGCTGCGCAGCTGATACAGAGCCGCAAGAATGACCGCCGCGTAGGCTTTACCGATACGCGTAGCCTCCTCGTAGGAAGTCTGGTTGGCATCGGTATCAACATTGAAATGATTGATATTGCCCTGTGCTCCCAGCATAGAGATCACCGGCACATTGTAGCCCAGTCGGGATTGCACTTCGTGTTCGAGACGGCCAGGCCAGTCGGCAGAGACGAAGTCGCCGCCAATGGTGTCGGTGTGATTGACGATATTGGCCAGCAGAAGCTGGTAAATACCGTTCTGGCGCACTGCCAGCAACGGGATGTCAGTGTCAACCGTCCCTTCCGGCCGATCAATATCGGGATTCAGCTTGCCGGGGTTAGTCAGCACGGTGCCGTTTTTCATCCAATAACGGCGATTGTAGGCCAAGGTGCGGCATTCGGTTTTGCTGACCAGCAGTTCTGCGGGAGCGAGGGCATTGACTGCCCGGCGGATGGCCGAAACGGTTTTTTCCACTACCATAGCCTGGTAGTCGGCATCGGTGTTGTCGCTGAAGCAGGCAGACATATACGGCCCAGTGTGGGTGTGCGTGGCGCAGAACAATATCTGATCAGCGAAGGCGAAGCCGGCTTTCTTGAGCTCTGCGATAAAGCGCAGGACGATTTCCCGGGGCAGCATGCATAAATCATAGGATACGATGGCGGCGTAATCCTTTCCGCAACGGAATACCGCGGCTTTGAGCATCAACGGGTCCAATACTCCGCGATTGGGGCGGGGATTGAAGTAACCGCACAATGGAATGCCATACCAAGGAGTAATATCTTCCCGGGCGAAACCAAATTCCAACATTGCGACAATTCCTTTTGTTCCGATATTAATGATGGGAAACAGCTGCAACTGTTTCAGCTAAAATCATCCGGCAATAATGTATTGCCGGAGAGGATTTTTACAATTGCCGGAGCAAAATATCCTTATGGTTTCACTCAGGCTTTGCGAAAGAACCACAAGGCGCAGGAACGCGGCTCCGGCAGTATGGCGGTGAAGTTACTGAGGCTCTCTCCGGTGTACAGCTCCGGGGCAGGGGAACCGAAGCGCTCAAAGAGGTACTTTTCCCCGGGTGCAAAGCCCGGCAGCCTGAGGGTGATACTGTCACTGCTGGTTTGCGGTCGGCGGAAGACAATCAGAAAGCCCTGCTGTTGCTGTCGGTCAATGCAGGCGTATGCGCAGAATTCCCGATAATCGCCGCTGTTACTGGTCAAGGGATAGAAATCGTGCAGGAAAAACGGCATCATCCTGGTGGCGGCGGCGAGCTGTTCCCGGTCGGGGAAGCAGCAAATTCCACAGGAAACGCCGCTGGCCACGCCACTTAAGAATCCATACAGGTCTCCGGGGGCGACAGTAGTTCCTCCGGAGTGCAGGGGCACCCATTGGGTCAGTCCCAGAATCTGGGTATGATTGCATTCTGAACTGTCGAACCAAGGTCGTCCCAGCAGGTCGGCCCGCCACAGGCAGATGCTGCGGCTCATAGTCTCGCTGTCAATGCGGCGACCGCCGCTGGCGCAATTGTCGATCAGCATATCCGGGTAGCGTTTGCGCAAGGTATCCCAGAAATGGTACAGCCCGGCGATATATTTGGCTTCCGTTACGCCCTGGCGGTCTTCAGCGTCAGCCTGTCGCCAGAAAGGCAGAGTGTTGAAATTAAAGTCCTGCCGGTAGTAGTCTACACCTTCGTTTTCAATGATGTGGCTGACGGTGTCGATGGCCCATTGGCAGGCGTCTGGATGACCGAGGTTCAGGAGCAGGTCAGCCTCGTTGTCAGGGCAGCGCAGCAGCCATTCCGGGTGGGCGGAGGCAATCGGCGTATCGGGACGGATGCGTTCGATTTCGAGCCACAGCATGAATTTCATGCCGGCGCGGTGGGCGGCATCGGCGACTGGGCGCAGTCCGCCAGGATGGGGAATGCGGTTCACCCTCCAGTCGCCGACTGTTCTGGCCCAGTCCGAACCAGAAATATATTCAGAATTTTTCACTTCGCGGTCAGGTCCATACCAGCCGGCATCCATCCACAGAACATCGAAAGGATACTTTTCCTTTACTGCCCGGTCAATGTTCCGAATGGTTTCCTGACTGGACATGCCGCCCCAGACTGCCAAGGGCAGGGGTGTTTTGAACAGCCGTCCGGAAGAGTCATGCGGTGAATGGTATTTGAGCATAAACTGCCGGAAAAGATTCTGTCCCTCAGTGATATCCATCCCTTCCCGCTGCTGCAGGATGATTGAAGGCTGGCGAATGCTCTCGCCAGGCAACAGGCGGAAATGGGTGCGCAGCATTCCGGCGGTTAGATGCAGATTTTTCTGCAAGGTAAAGTTCGCCTGCCAGGCACCGCTCCAGCCGATGGCGACATTCCAGCCGCGGTCGGGGGAGAAGTCCAGTCCGAAGAAAGGCAGGTGGGCGGCTGAGGAGCGTCCCTCATCGGTATTGAAACAGGCCTGGTTGGCGCCGTAGCGGTCATGCAGGGTGGTGCATTTACTTAAAAAGTCATTCTGGTCGTTTTTAGACCCCAGGGTGTGGCGGATTTGCAGCCTGCGGTGGCTGTATATGGACTGGTCTGGATTGGGGCAGGGCAGGGTTATGTCCAGCGAGTTAAAGTCCTGGATGATGGCGCTGGGGCTGTCTCCACTGCCGATCAGAACCGGCAGCCATTCAATGACCGGGAAATCATGATATTCTGTGACGGTATTGCGGATTTGCATTTTGCCGTCGGCGGCAGTGTAGTCCAGCTGCCAGCGGGTATAATCAGCGCTGTCCTGGAGCAAGGTGGCAACAGGAGTGGCGTTGAAGACTTTGCCGTCATAGAGAGGCGAGGGGGTGAGCTGCTTGGGTTGAGCATTGGCATCATCGCCGCGGATCACAGTCCCATCGCACAGGATATAGGTCGGATCACACCAATTGGCGTTGGCCATAGGTGGAGTGCCGGTGTAATCTTCAGGTAAAGCGATATCGATAGTCCTGAGGATGAGTGTAGTGGCTCCGGCGGTGTCTGCCTGCAGGAAATACGCCTCGGAACCGTATCCCAGCGGCGGCGATTGAGCCAGAATCCGGCCGTCTGGATTCTCCAGGCGGAAGCAGATTTGCGAGGAGAATTTGTCCCCGAGCGGGAACTGCACGCCGACATAAGCTGAGAACAATTGGCATTTGCCGGGCAGACTAACCGTGTGCCGGCTTTGGGCATGGTCGCCGTAGCCGTGTTTAAACTGCTTGCCGCCGATGCACAGCTTGGCATCGCCGGCCGATCGGTTGAACTGCAGCGCTCCCCAGCCGATAGCCTCAGTTGTAATGCTGCGGATGGTTATCCGCGGCAATCCCAGAAAGCGTTTGATGGTTTCCATGGTGCGGACCTCTGAGTTACAGGTTTCCGGATCGGGACAGGTGCAGGACTTGCTATTGCCACGGATGATTATCTGGCCAGCAGCACAACTGCCTGGGCGGCAATAGCCTCCTGGCGTCCTACAGCATCAAGCTGTTCATTGCTCTTGGCCTTGACCGAAATGCGTTCCAGCTCACAGGCGAAAAGCTCCGCCAGGCTCTGTCTGATAGAGAGAATGTGGGGAGATAATTTCGGGGCCTGGGCAATGATGGTGCTGTCCAAATTCTGCAACTGCCAGGATTTCACTCGTGTATCTGTCAGGACGGTCTGCAGCAACTCTTTGCTGTCGGCATTAAGCCAGCGCTGGTCAGTATCCGGGAACCACTGTCCGATGTCGCCGAGGGCCAAGGCGCCAAGCAGCGAATCAATAATGGCGTGCAACAGCACATCAGCATCGGAGTGCCCCAGCAGCCCCCAGCCAGGGGTAGGTATTTCCCGGCCGCCCAGGAACAACCGGCGGCCTGCGCTGATACGGTGGAGATCATACCCCTGTCCGAGGCGGAATTCCATAGCTACCTCGTTTCAGTGATCGCAGAGACAATTTTTCCGGCCAAATCAATTGCCGCCTGGCGCAGCGCAGAACGCAGAGCCACCTCGCGGTCATGCATTTTCGGCAGGTCGGCTGTGGCGCTCAAGTCTCCTGTCAGGCACGGCTGCTCGGGGTCAGCGGACGAATACAGCTGATAATTTGCAGTCAGGGTGATGCGATACAGCACAGTCTGGTAGGCATCGGCATCTTTATCGCGGTCACGCTCATCGCGCAGACGCGCCCGGGCTACGCTGCTGTTGTTGATACCTTTCAACCGGACGAAGAGCGAGGCGTCATGATTTTTTGAGCCTTGGGCCAAGCTGAGTCCCGGTTCATTGGCAATGCGCTCCTGCAAGGCATTGCGGACCAGCCCCGACAGTTCGGCCTCCGAGGTCAAGTTGGTGATCTCTTCCACTGCCAGATAGCGGGCTTCAGCTGGCAGACTGGTGTTGCTGAAGTGATATGCGCATGAATTCAGCAACAGGACGGTAAACAGTGCGGGGAGCAATTTTTTCATATTCTCACCAAAGGTTGGCGCCTGATCAAAGCATGCCGGGAAACACAATCATTCTTCCTGGAATTCTGTCCGCAGGAGCTCACGAGCCTCTGCCGCCGCACTGGTGTCAGGGAAATTCTTGCAGATATCGTGCAGGTAACGCCGGGCGGCCTCGGGGCGGCGATTACGCTTCTGCAGATAGAATTTCGCCTGGGTAAGCAGTCTGGCTGCGGTGTCTTCCAGAGCAGTTTGGAGGATTTCCTGGGCCTGTGGGCGTCCGGGATGGTCTTCAGGTGTGTTGGCCAAAAAGATATTCGCTTCCCGCACCGCGGCTCGCAGCTTCCGCCCATCACCATCACTCTGGCGGCTCAACTCCATCAGCAGGGCGGCGAATTTCAGACGCAAGTCGTGCAGTTGCGGTTCTTTGCGCAGTATATCATAGTAGTGATTG
>JAAZIZ010000362.1 GCA_012800565.1 Lentisphaerota bacterium | reverse complement strand
GAAACCGATGTCGCTGACCGCTTCCATTTCTTCGCCAGCCGGAAAATGTTCCAGCTCGGTGACGAAATGAGTATAACTTATTATAATTCCCCCATGGATACCTGCTTCTGCCAATTCTGCCTGCCCGATTTCCGACGCTGGCTCCAGGAGCATCATGCTTCGCTTGAAGACTTGAATCGAGCCTGGAAAACTTCATTTCAGGCTTGGGACGAGGTGCGTCCCATGCCTTACGGCGAGGCTTTTCTGCATCCGAGCCCGGCGCCCTGGGTCGAGCACCGGCTTTATATGGACCATCTTTTTGCCCGCACCTTGCAGACGAAACGTCAGGCGCTGCTGCAGAAATATCCCGGTGCCTTGATTGGCCCTACCGGTGTCAACAGCCCTCCTCATGTCTACGGCGGGAACTGGAATTTCTGGAATATGCGGGTCTTCGATTGCGCTTCTTATTATGGCACCGGCCGCATTCCTTTGTCGTTCGGGCGCGAGCAGCGCCTGATTATGCAGTACCGCGGCTACAACACGCCTGAGAATGCCACGCGCCACAGCTTCTGGGAGGGGCTGCTGGCCGGCGAACGCGGCAGCAACAACTGGTACGGGCCGATTTTCATTCTGCCCGACCTCAGAACCTCGCAGGTCAGAAAGTATTACCAGAAACTGCTTTGGGAATTGCGTTCCGGGCCGGGCGACCTGCTTTATCATTCCCGGAAAGTTACTGACCAGGTCGCCATCTTGCATTCGCAGGTGTCGCTGATCGCCAACTTCCTGAAACAGAAGAAAGCCGGCTATTATGACAAGCAGCTCTCTTTCGCCCGCGCCCTGGAAGACCTGGGATTGGGCTACCGTTTTGTCGCCCCGGAGGAAATAGCCAATGGCATTCTGGCGGGATTCCAGGCCTTGATTCTGCCGGAAGCCTCGGCTCTGAGCGATGCGGAGGTGGCCGCCATCCGCGAGTTCGTGCAGAAAGGTGGTATCCTCCTCGCCGATTATGAACCGGCCACCCAGGACCAATACTGCAATGCACGGCAGAAACCCGCACTGGATGATCTCTTCGGCATCTCGACCCGGCGTTTTTCGCTTGGCAAGGTCAGCGCAGCCTCTGTCCCCGGCCTGAATATCAGCCAGGCAGGGAAAGGCATCACGGTGACTGCCGGCATCGCCTTGCACAGCGCCAAAATCAACGACCAGGAAGTGCCGCTGGTCATCACCCACCAGTTCGGGCGGGGGCGCACCGCGTATCTGAATTTCGTGCCTGAATACAATGCCTCCCGCGACAGCGGCCAGGATCGGGGGTTTCTCGAATTGCTGCAGAGTCTCCTGCAGCTGAAACCTCTGACGACTGTGACGGGTTGGGAAAGCCCCGTGCAGCAGTCGGCTTTCGTCAACGGGCAGACATATTATTTTGGACTGCTGCCCCAGCCGATGCTGCCCAATTGGCAGAACCGCAGCCGGGAAGACCTGCAGAAAGCCGCCGCTTCGGCTGAGGTGGAGCTCTTCCGGAGCGGTCATCTCTACGATGTCCGGAAAGGGGAATATCTGGGGCACACCAACAAATGCCGGACCAGCCTGGTACCGGGCGACGCTGTGATGCTGGCGCTGCTGCCATACAAAGTCACCGGACTCGCTCTGACCGCGCCCGACCGCGTCAGCAAAGGCGAGATAGTCAAAATTACGGCCGCAGTACAGAGCGATGCCACCCCCGCGCATCACGTCCTGCTGCTGACCGTCCGCCGCCCGGACGGGGCAGAGTCGCTGGAATACCGGCAGATAGAAAGTGTTGGCGACGGGCGGATGGAGTTCACTTTGCCTTTCGCCTTGAATGACTTGCCGGGAAAATGGCGAATCCAGGTACGGGATGCTGCCAGTGG